>PUNP01000701.1 GCA_003551785.1 Candidatus Brocadiaceae bacterium
CTGCTTGTTCGCCGTTGATCCAGACTTCGCCGCCGGGATCGATGGTTTCAAAATGCAGTAACGCTTTGTCAAAACTTCCAACCTCGACTTTATGGCGAAGAAATAAATCCTCGCCGGCGCAACGTTCGCCGCCGTGCGGATGCGGCAGCTCGGTCTCTTCCCAGGCCGAATCATCGTAACCAGCTTCCGTCCAGTCTTCTATACCAGGCTTTACGGAAAAATTTTCATCGATAAAAGTGCGTATGGAAAACGGGGTTTCGTCACTTTCCCCGGGCAGCGGTTCGTAACCAACCCCGTGAATAGAATAGAGCGCATCTCCTTCACAACCAAGGCCGGTCAAAGCCCCAACCAGGTCGGCTCCCGGATCATCGAGTGGTACAAAATCAGCGACCAGGCGGTTGTTAATGATTAAATTATACCGCCTTTCCTGCATATCCACTTCCATTTTCAGCGTATGTCGGCGATCGAGTTCGCATTCGCCCGCATCATGTTCCTGGCCGAGAGAAACGTAAAAAAAGCGTCCCTGCCCGTTAACCCCTGCCGCGGCGGCACTGGATTGGGCGTTTTTTCCGGATAGCCGGAAGCTCCTTCTTTTTCCCGCTCCCGAAGGCTTAAAATGCCACTCAAGAAAGAAACGCCAGGTTTGCGGGGCAAAATCCCGACGGAAACTGACACTCTCCCCGCTAAACTTCAAAGCGTCATTTTCCACTTTCAGGCCGTCCATACGATTCCACTCATCAATCTTTTTAAGGGAGGCTTCACGTTGACCTGTTGTACAGCCCAGCCAACGCCATTTTGACAACGGCAGCCGCTGTCTGACTTCGGGCAGAGGCCGGGGCTTGAATTTCGACAGTGCCGAACGCGTTTCCTGCTCGCTGACCACCGGAGTGTTCAATTCCGGGTCATCGAAGAAACGAGCGGCATAATCGGCGTAATGCCGCAGGTATTCGATTCTCTGTTCGGTATTGAAGACCTCGGTCGGGCCTTTGAAATCCGTCTCGCCGTCGGCTATCGGATCACTGGATACGTAACGCAGTTCAAATGATTTTGATAGAATATTCATAATATATTTTTGAAGATATGCTTCATCTTTGCGGATAAAACAGGGGAAACCTTAGCAAACTGTATTTACTGACAATACTATCTGGTTGTTCCATTTTCCTCACCGTGGTTTTGTTCGTTCGATTATTTGAAACGTGTACAAGGTCGCGTTGCGCAGGAAGAATCGCATATAAACCGATTGTAAAAAATCAGTGAACCCTTTGTCTCGTCACCACCGTGCCCTGTGCCGGTGGAATGATGATTCAGAGCTACTTAGCGATTTCTCACACCGTAGCCGTGTCTCCGCCCAGCCCGGCCCCTCCGCCGCTTGCGCTTATATTTTAGATAAACGATAAATGACGATCGAGAATGAGTCATTGTCTTCAAAGGCGGTTGGCGCCGAGAAAATGACACTGTCGTCTTTGCCGTTGAAATGGTAAAACCCCTCCTGTTGGGTGGGAGCACCGTTTTGCCTGCCGTAATGGGAAGATGCATCGAGATGAAGGCGAATCGAGCGGGTCTGATTCCAGATTACGCGATGGTCATAGGTGCGCCCATGTCCGTCAAACCTACCGTGAATATAGCCGCGGCCCGCGATATAGGGCGGGAATTCCGCAAGTCTGCCGGTGATCGCGGCTTCGACGGCAAGAATGGCCAACGGTTCAACGGCATCGAAAATTGGCATTGTAATGGCTTTCTGAGGGAAGAAAGAAACCCTTGTGATACCGTTGCTCGACGATGTTGTCGGCGAGTTTTCGCGCCGCATCGAGATAGGCCGGGTGTGGCTCCGTCTTGAACATTTCCAACAGCGCAAAAATCGCTTCCGGTTCGGCATTGTCCGGCGCAACACGGAGCGATGAATTCTCACCAGGCAACTCGCCAGGGTCGCCCAGCCCCAGCCCGAGCGCCATGCTGCGCACGGTCTGCCACAGGAACGGGCGTCGTGTGAGCCGGTAGGCGCGTGCGTAAGCCGCAAGATGTCGCGGCGTGGCTGGATTGGGGTCGTATGCATCTCCCCTGTTGCCTCTGCCATATCCGGTGCGAGGGATCTTAAGGCCGGTGACATCCGTGCCATCCGCCCACATAGGGCGAAAATGATTCGCTTCAGGGTCGTACGCGTGGCGCGCGTGAGCCTCAAGGTGATCGGCCGCATCTTCCGCCAGAACTCGCGCCGCATCGCCAATCCGTTCAGCGAGGTCCAACTGCATAAGCGCATACCAGGGAAAACCGCCGCTGATTGACCATACCCAGCCTTCGCGTGCCACGAGCATACCATCGTCGGCGATTTTGCCCTTGATGGGATTGAAAAACTCGTCATCGGGGTCTGAACTGCCTGAGTGCCCGAACTTGTTCTCTATGCGGTCGCCATAGTTACTGTATGTCAGTGCTCCCGTCAGAGGGCCCTCCGCCGGCGGTTCTCGGTTGCGGCGTGGCTTGGTATATTGGTATGCTCCCATCCCCGTGTCGGGGTGGCGTGCCTTGGTGTACATATTTGCCATATGCAGCGCCCAGTCGAGAGCGCCCTGCTCGCCGCCCAGATGATAGAGCATCGCCCCGCCATAAATAAGATCGGCGCCGCAGTTGAGAAACGACAGCCCGCTGCTCTCGAAATAGGGTTCCGGGTTGGCGAATGGCCGCTCCCAAATGGCATTGCCTGGCGCGGGGCCGGCACCGTACGGCGCATGGCGGTTCATCATCAACATGCGCCAATCTGTGACGTGCCCCGCCCACAGGCGCGCGTCGTCGCCGGCGGTGCGTTTCGGCGGGATCCGGCCCGGGGCGGGCGCGGCGTCCGCCGCGAAAAGCATCGTTGTTGTCAGCAGGGCAAGCCCAGTGGTGGTTCTATCACCTCGTTCTGGTTTGCCTTCCCGGACCCCGCAGGCATCGTTTATATGGTTTGCCTGAACCGCTTCCCCACGGGCCTTGTGCCCGTGGCTTGCATGACTGACTACCAGAAATCAAAACACCAAGACATAAGACTCCACGGGGCTTGTCCCCGTGGTTATCATGACTTGCCAGAAATCAAAAGAAAAACTCTGAGGACGGCATTCACAGGGACAAATACACTTTAACCTACTGTTGTTCAACAATTTACCGAGCACAGACCCCATTCCTCCGGTGGTCTAATATGCGTTCATCGAGTCTGGCGAGTGCCTCGGTCAGTCGGATACTGGGGTAAGTCCTCAGTGAACCACGTGACGAGACAACGGGGTTCACTGAATATTTACATACTGGGAGCCGCACCGGTCGAGCGCGGGCCGCCAGGTATTTGATGGGAACAGGGGTGGTGTTTCCTGACATCTACTTCCATACGTGCAGGCTATTTATCTTCGGCTATAAGTTCGATACCGCTGATCACCGGTTCCAGTTCCGAGCCTTCGCTTTTGCGCAGTTTGACATTGAGTGTACTTTCCTCCACACCTACAGTGAACTCCTGGACCGTGCCGCGCAGTGGGCCGCCGGCTTGTTCGGCGACATCGAAGTCGATCAGAAACTCCTGGTCATTCAGTAGAACATCAAAAACACGGATGCCCGGTTCCACATCTTCATCAAGCTCGGCAAAATGCAGCCGAACGGTGTAGGTGGTATTAACCAGATCGTCAATTTCAACAGAACCGTTAATCTCCTTCACGGATGCGACGACCCAGTCGATACTGCCGCCGTTGTCTTCGATTGCCGACGGATGGCGACGCATGGTGCCGGGTTCGTCGAACCAGATACGCTCAGAGCCGGCGACATCCACCCGCCGACCGGGGGCACCGAAGTTAAGCCCGTAGTTGGTCGGGTCCGGCCGTGTGCCGCCACCACGGGTCCAGAACTCGATGCTTGAGTCGCCCGGCATATAAATCATGGCCAGAGATGTCTGGTGCCCATAAGGACAAGTACATGTGCGCGTATAATCCAGCGCATTAAGCACTCCGTCGGCTGCTATCATATTGGCAGTGCAGCCGGAACGAAATCCGCTGAAAAAGCCTGTTCCGGTATCATGTTCGAGATCGAAAAACCCGGCGTAAGTAGTTCGGAACAGAAGCAGGTTCACGCTGGCATTAAAGGCATCACAATTCTTGCTCTTTGAATACCTCCATGTACTGCTCTCACCGGTATGTGGCTGCACGCGTCTCCATGCTCCGCCTTCAGTCAGGGAGACGGCCCGTCTGTCATGTCTCGAGGCTGAAATCAGCATATCATCGCGCACCGCCGCGGGTAGGTCAAGGCCGCTTTCCCAGAGTGCCTCGCCGTCTTCGCCGCGGCGTGCTGCGGAACGCCTCGGCTCATCCGGCAGCGCTCTTTCTTTGTGCCCTCTGCTGCGAACATCATGAGTACCGCCTTCAACCAGCACATCGTAGGGTTCACTATATATCAGGAAAGTCCCCCCTACTTTGCTGTCAGCGCTCCAAACCACAGCGCCGGTTTCCAGTTCCAAAGCAAAAATTCTGGACGGTTCTTCCGGTTTCTCGCCTCGACGAGCCAAATGTTCGATAGCTTCCTCGGACAAGCCGTCGATTATATAGAGCCTGTCTTCAGAACTGACGATGGCGTTATGACGAAAACCCACCCGTGCTTCGCGTTCCCAAATGGCCTCGCCGCTGTAACGGTTCATCACCGCAATACGCCTGCTGGAAGTGCCGCTGTAGCTCGAGCCTCTGCCCAGTTTCTGGTCCTCAAAAATATGCGGTTCGGATGTCGCTATCAAAAAGTCGCGCTGTACGCTTATGTATCCCCACTCCGGAACATCCTCGTCATCGTATACCTCCTGTGCCGAACGACCGGGCGGGGTAAATACGTCCAGTGTTTCGCCGGTAATCGAATCAAGACGGTAAATTCGTCCCTCATAACGCAAATAAATACTGTCTTCCAGGGAAACAAAGGGACTGCCGATATAAACACTGCCTGGGAGGTTAGGCAGATAGACATAATGGCCCTCCTCCCATCTTTCCTCATCCTCGAGTCGGGTGAATGGATGCCCGATGCCGGGAAATTCCCTTTCCCACAGTTCACGTCCGGTATACACACAACGAGCGGCGATGGTTTCAACACCCAGGAACATCTGACGTCCGCCGACCACCTGCGGGCGGGGTCCGCGTGTATGGCGCGGCAGAATGTTGTGGTTGTTGGGCCCGCCGAACCAAAGCAGCCCCAGGGGAAGCCGCACGCGTTCTTCTTGCGAGAGCAGGGTATTAGCGCTGTCATGATACTGGTGTGTCCACTTTCCAGCGCCTGTAAGCGGGCCGCCGCGCTTTGCGTAGAGGTGGTCATCGCGCAATTCTATTGTTACCCGGTCAACATCTGTTTCAGATGCGGCTTCACGAACAGCATCGAGATCGGCGCCATTCGCTCCCAGGTATGCAATGCCCCCATAGGGTCTCAGTCGGTCAAGCAAAGCTTCTATGGCAAAGTTATCTATGAGACCCGCATCCCGTGCATTTTCACTCAATACCATGCTGAAAAGATAGGGTTGCACTGAAAATGTGGATGGATCCGCTTGGATAACCGCCGCACGTCTGCCGTACATGTCGGCAGTAACAAGTTCTTCACGCAAGTCGAAAACGCGCTCCGGATTTTCCTCGACAACTATAATGTGGTGGCCTCCCCTGACAAGCAGTTCGCGTAGCAGGTCTCCGGACCCGGCTCCCAGCATAAGAACGGAGCCTTCGTCCTCCCCCAAATCATCTAAGAGGCTTTCAGCAACTGCTTTCCATTCATCTGTTTGCGGCTGGATATCGGAAGTGACGTATTCATAACTTACAGCGTCGATCTCTTTCGGGCCGAAACAGTAAATTGATCCGTTTTTGGTTGATACGATGAGGCGGCCATGAGCAGCAAGCTTATAAAAAACCTCACCACCAATTACATCTTCCAGTTCTTTAACCCGGCTCTGAAGCGTTCTATTTTTCAACTTCTTCATACCGCCCCGGTCACCCACGGCATGTACAGCGTAGCCTCCCTGGGTAGCTTGTTCCTCATCGTATTGAACCCTTTCTCTATCACGGTCAAACCAATCGTCAACAAACTCACCTGTATTGCGGTTGAAAAAAGCAGCACCTCCCCTTCCGCCGCTGACGATCAGGCGATCATTATCAACGGCAATATACCCCTGCGGGGCCAATCTTCCGTAGACACTACCGCGATACACACGAACGAAATCGGAACTGATTGTACCATTCACCCACTCTAAATCTCCACTTTCAGCGTTAAGCGCATAGAGAAAAAGACCGTGCAGCGGCCATATCCCCGCGGCGAAGTAGACCGTACCATCTTTTATGACCGGGGCTCCTCTGGCGGGCCAGAAGTTGATGATGCGCTCGTTGCCGAGCAAGCGATGATCGGACGGCCCGCCTTGGAATTTCCAGATAACATTTCCGCTCTCAGCATTCAGGCAATAAAGAAAGCCGTCATCGGAAACGAAATATATCCTGTCCTGGTCGACTGCGGGGGCCAGACGAACCGGCCCATCCGTATAAAAACGCCAGAGTTTCTCTCCATCATATATGCTGTATGCAGTCACGCTGTCGGAAACGCTGGAAGGTACAAAAAGCCGACCGTCGGAGGCAACGGGAGAATACGAAACGTCAAACTCAAGCTTGTCCCTGTCGTCCAGTTGATAGCGCCATGCCCGCCTGGGTTCCGGCAGCCGTCTGACCCACTGAAGATGGAGGCTGTCGGAGAGCAGCAGAGTATCCGGGTCAGCGCTGCGGGCTGCATCATATCTCCACATAGGCCAGTCCAAATCTGCTCCGGTCACATCCTCCAGAAAATCAATAGCCTCCGCCGTGCCTATCCTTCCCAGTGCCTCGATCGCCGCTAAGCGCTCGTCCTCCCCCCCGCTTTCAACGGCGTATCGCAAAGCCGGCACAACAGTCTCTAAACCGATCTTGCCGAGAGAAACAGTCGCCGGAAGCCTTTGTTTGTCGGTGCCTTCCCGAAGAACAGAGCTCAGAGCCGGCACCGCACCCTCGGCATAGGACCCCATATCTCCCAGAATTCGTATCGCGTGCACCGAGACTGCTTCATCCGCATCGCCCAACGCTTCGATCAAAATGTCCTTCAGCACCGGTACGGATTCCAGAATATCAATACCCGAGGCAAAATTTTCCCGAACCGCAGCGGGCAAATCCACGGCAACATCAACGAACAACCTGTCGATCCCCACGATGGAATTCAGACGCACATCCGACTCTCCGGATGTAAAAGACTCCACAAGCTTCACAACCACGTCTATCTCCACTCCGAAAGTCCGTGCAGTAGCCGCCGCCATCTCAGCGGCCCTCCTGTCATCGGAAGTGCTGATAACGGATGCGATAACATTTGCAACTTTTCCTTCTTCCGCACCACCGCCAATAAGCCTGAGAGTTTCAAAAGCTTCATATATCTCCTCGTAAGAACGGTCCCCCTCCCGCAGCACCTCTATCAGTAACGAGTTAGCCGGCTGAACTTCGCCGATCTCTATGGACAGCTCGCCAAGCTCCCTGATCGATTCTTTCCTTGTTTGCAAGTCATCGCCATCTACAACGAGCTGAATCAGTTCTTCCACCCCGTAACCGTCATCATTCGCCCCCTCCCCGGCCAGGGATGAAAACTGAGCAAGGGAAAAGACCAGCATAACTGAAAGCGATAAAACCATAAGTATTAGCTTCATTGATCAAACCTCCAAATCACAAAAGTCAAAATATCTTTAATGGAAAAGATTCACTGTGAATTTACTAATCCCAGCAAAACCAAGGCGTGCTACTGCGGTTTCCGATTTCTATGTTAGGATCGACATCGGGGGGATAGATACCCAGCGCACGGTAAAGGCGATTCAAGTGCTCCGAACGGCGGCCGCTAAGATGATACGAACCAAAAGGGCCGCCTTCTGCATAGTTTTCTATCTCCACACCGGGATTTTCATAACGGACGGATCCGTCGGCAAGCAGTATGTTCCATCCGGGATTGTTGCCGTCCCAGTGCGCTATCTTCTCGCTCTCCGTCGCCATATGAGTAGGAGCAAAAATATAATCTATTAAAATTTTCGCGCCGGGTGGCATACGCTCCAGGCTATCGTATTCAGTGACTCGCGATTGGCGGACATGGGTATTCACATTCCTCATATGCAGGTTGTGTGTATAAGACCCTGTAATCGTGCCGCCCGGTGCATCCTGCCTGTCCGGCCATTCATCCGGATTATAGTCCTGATAAGCATGGGACGGACAGTAACCGGTTGCAGGGCTGTCCACAAAACCGGCCCCATACAGTGAACCAAACCCTCTCCACGTGTGTCCGGAGTAACCACTACCACTGTCGCCGCCGGCCCAGTAGTGGTTCTGAGGTCTATAAAACCTTATATACCTTGGAGGTAGCTGGGTCGGTTCTCTGTATTGTCCCACAGGAGGAAGCATACCAAAAGTATTTTGGTAGACATGCATACCCATACCGGACTGGCGAAGATTACCGGCGCAGAGAGTTCTGCGTGCGCTTTCACGTGACCTGGTCATCGCCGGCATCAGCATCCCTGCCATTAGGGCGATGATCGCAATGACCACTAGAAGTTCGATTAAAGTAAACCGTAACATCTTACGTACTAAGTTAAACATGAGACTTCCTCACATTAAAAAAGGTTAACGGACTACCAGTTACACTAAATACATTTTAGTGAAAAAAAATAAGTCAAATGAAACCACATTTTTTCCCCATGTTCACGTAAATATTCAGTGAACCACGTTGACCACTAATATTATGACATTAAAATTTGACCTTCCAATCAAATATATATTGTATCAAATGTACCCCCCCACCCCTTGTCAAATGAATAGCCAAAAAAAACTTTATCCGGGCCACATTTGACTCCTTTTAGGCTCTGTTGCTCTGGGGGCGGCCCTCAATAACTTTAAATATTAAAAGAATTTACACTGCTTCAATTGCCTTGAACACCCCTTAGAAGCAATTTTGGGCAACCATTAAGTTAGGTCGGAAAAAGAGAGACTTCGCATCATTATTATCGTCCCCAGAGTTGTAGATTCCTCTATACATTGTCAAATACCAATCGAAATAAGCAGTCATTACTTCCACTGGGACAAGCCCAGTGATGGTTCTATCACCTTTTTCAAATTTGTCACTTCGGACCTGCAAGCATTCTTCACATAGTTTGTCTGATTAATGTTAGTTACCCCAC
>PUNP01000131.1 GCA_003551785.1 Candidatus Brocadiaceae bacterium
TATTCGCATCTGAAGCGCACCCAAATAAAGACCTGCAAATTGGCGCACGAATATCGGGGGATTTCCAATCCACATGTTGAACCAAACTATGACGACCAGTACCGCACAGGCCACCAGGTATTTGAACGGCACCCGTGCAATAGCCGGGAGGATTATCGCCGGGTTCATGGCCAACAATCTGTCGCTGAGGCTGACTGCCAGCAGGGACATCGGCCAATATAGGCCGGAAACAATGCCCGCGCCGAGCCAGACCCACCAGTCCGGCTCCCAATCATAAACGCCCGCTACTACCCCAACCGCAATTAAGGGAACTGCACTAAACAATACAGTCAGCAAAGCAAGCACACATGGCCGAAAAATATTCTCCCATAGGCGACTTATATCGGGCCAGTACGGTAACTGATCCTTTCCCGCCGCCGTGTTTGTCATGATCTCCAGCATGAAAGCCCCGTAATAGAATAAAAGGAATATCCCCAAAATCCATCCTGCCAGAGGCACTATTGTCAGCAACCATGCCACTTCAAAAAAAAAAGCCCCGACCAGGAGCACAAAAACCCCCTGTCCGCGTATGGGATAGAAAAAGGCCCCACTCAGTAATTGGAAAAACATTTTATCAGGTAGTTTACTCATTCATTCCTCCTTGGGAAGCAAGTAGCATTTTTCGGATTCCAAAGCCCTTGAAAGGGCTCACTACGAACCTGTTATAGCCTTTTGGCAACGCCCGTAGTTTCGTGCCTCTTCCCACTTGTTAAGTGAAGCCTGGCATTCAGTGGATTTTTTGCCCAGGATGAGTCCCTCAACCCCGATATTTCGTCCAGATCGGGCCAGTATATGGCATATCCGGCAACGCATATCCGAAAATGGCTACGCTCGGTTTCATTAGCACGATGTGATCGACACTTATTTTACCCAGGTGCAGGGAACAAGGCGATCGTGATCACAACTGCTGCCATGAGTACCCCATTTGCCCATTTTGTTGGGTTCCTCTCTGTCATGTTGCCCATGATCGGAAAGTATGACGACAGCGGCTTCCGCTTTTGTCAGGTAATTAACCGCTCGTTCCAAAGCCCTGTCAAGCTCTTCCAGCATAGGGATCACATCAAGGTCTGAAGGGCCGAGTTTATGGAATGTTCTGTCGACATTCCCGTATTGAGCGATGAGTAGCGTCGGGGAAGATTCTTGAAATTTCTGCTCAATAATTTCCGTTATCGGCTTTTCCGCCGCTGCGCGCGATGCCGGCAGACCCAGGATAGCGGCGGCCGTCGGCGCTATCGCTTTCATCGAGTAAGTATTCATGCTCATCAGATATTTCCTCAATAAATATTGCATACTGCAGTCTTTGTATGCTAAAAATGCGTAGGATTTTTCACCAGTTTCACTAATCCCTGTCGTTTTTCAGCGCGGAGGACAAACGGAAATCGGTTCGGGGTCTTTTCTTTGAGTTTAAGCGCCTCTTCATAGCTATCCACAGCAAAGAATGCATCTATTGTTTTATCAAAGATATAGCAAGCAGTGGAAAAGGCGCGGAAAACGTCGATTATAACGGTGACACCTCGGGCTTTTCCAGCACCGTGTAGATAGTGTAGTATCTCTATTCTCATGTATAATAAAGCGCTCCTACAGTAATCTCGCAACCTAACCATTAGATTGGTGTTTGCAAGATCAAGCTGTCTTGCTGCAGACACACAGTTCATAATCATTAGTCCCAGACAACCAATCCCCATCTAAATTTATCTGATTACCGCTCACAATGCAAACGGAAAGACGGATATGCAGCAAAAGTCATCTTTTTTTGTGAGTTTATGCCTATTCCCCAATCCTTCGTTGTGTTGATGTCTCATCATTCGAGGATTTCAATCTCTCCTTCCATGCCAAGTTCCCTGTGATTGCCAATGCTGCAGTAGAATACCAGGGTAGCACCGCCTTCCGGTGCCGTGAACACAAAACTGTCCTTCCCGCCCGGTTCGATTATCTCTGTCCCGCCCACATCATCAATAACCAGATCATGGCCTGCATCGCCTTCATTGACAAAAATGATTCTGACTTCAGAACCGGCTTCAACTGTAATCTCATCCGGTTCGTAATAATATTCACCTCCGGCAATCTCCAGTTCAACATCGACATCCACTTCGTCGATCCCGTTTACCGCCCGGGCCTCTTCATCGTTCATTTCACCGCAACCTAATATAAATGACCCGATCACTGCAACCAATGTCAACTTGAGTAAAAGCTTCATTTTCGACCTCCGTTCATTCAGAGTAAGTGTTGTATCAGAATCCTATCGGCAAACATTTATTATCAGTATAGGGCAAACCAATTCAGATAGCAACCCCTTTTTCTGTCGTCCTCCTTAGGAAAATGTAGATCTTTATAAAATTTACAGTGTCTATACACGATTTCAAAACGGCCCTTTGCCCTCCTCAGCGACGTTTACATCTGCCAAAGGGGCAGCACTGATAACACGGGGAATGTCCGGGATACACCCCATAAACCTTAGAACTCGATAATACCCCCTAAAAAGAGCTTTTAAGGCTCAAGGTGAAACACTCATTATGTAATAAAACATCTTAACTGCACTCAACCCCCATCAAAATCGAATAAAATCATAATAAACTCACTAAAACATATTTTAACACAATTTATTTCATTTGAATTGGTGACACCATTTGAATTGAAATAGAGTTTTCTGTCAAAATCATCAATTTTAAATAAGAAAAAAGGTGTCCTCTCATGATCGACTTCAATAACAGCCATCTGTTTACCCCCTTCACGCACCCGGCTTCGGGCGTCACGTTCCATGTTCTGACGTGCAAGGTTGCGCCGGTTCAGAAAGGGTTTTATTTTGTTAACGACTCGATGAGCGCCGGCGGACTTTTTCTCTGGTTCTGCTGCGCCTGGCCGCCGTCGCGCAAAAAGACATTGGCGGTGGTAGACTTCCAGACCGGTGCGGTACAGCATTTCCCCGAGACGCAATTCACCGGTGAATCACCTTACGTCGACCCCGCCTCCGGCGACGTATTCTGGTGCGAAGGGGCGTCGATATGGCGGCGTGGCCCGCACGGCGACGATAAACCGCAATGCGTCAACAGCCTGCCACCGGACCTGATCGGTGCGCGCACCGTGTCCAATCTCGTCACGCACCTCACCCGCTCAGCGGACGGGCGTGAGTTCTTCATCGACGCGAAGATCGGTTTGCAGTTCATGCTCGGTTCGCTGCCCGTAGACGGCGGCGATTTCGAGTTGTGGCATCGCTTTGATCGTAAATACAACCACGCCCAGTTCAGCCCGACCGACCCGGACGAGGTGCTCTTTGCCGAGGAGAATCACAATGACCCTATCACCGGCCTGAAATTCCCGATCATCGACCGAATGTGGGTAATTCGGCGCGGCGATAAACCCCGACCGGTCATGCCCGAGCCCACACGCGTCTCGCATGAATGGTGGGACACCGACGGCAAGCACGTCTGGTGCGTGTGCGGAAACGATACCTGGCGCGTGCGCTTGTCCGACGGGGAGGTCGAGAAAATCGCCTTCCCCCGCCACTGCTGGCACTCGAGCAGCAGCCGTGACGGACGGTTGATCGTAGGCGACTCGAACAACGGATTTTTCCGCGGCTGCGCTTCGACCGTACATTTCATGAACCGCGATACCGGCAATATCATCGTGCTGGCCGAACATGCCGAGTGTACCGACTACGCCGGCCGTAATTATCATATCGACCCGCACCCGCGTTTCGTGTGCAACGATCGGTATGTCGTTTTCACCACAAGAGTTCGCGGCAAGATCGATGTGGCCATCGTGCCGACCCAAGATTTGCTGAACCACACATCTTGACAATACGATGAGATGTGAAGACGATTTTCCCGAGTATTTTATGGACGCAATCAGCTGCCGGCTCAGGAAAGGGTATCCTTTTGATCCACTACCGGCTTGATACCGGAAGCGGTTCATAGACTGACCCGCATAGCCAGGTCACATCGTTCAGAATAATGGCTCGGGCTATATTGCGAAAACCCATATTTTTTATACAGGTTCAGTGCTTCTTCTAAAACGGAATTTGTTTCCAGTGTCATCTCGGAAAAACCACGTACCCGGGCGACGTAAAAGGCATCTTCCATCATTTTATTCCCTAATCCCCGTCCCCTGTATTCAGGCAGGAGATACATCTTGCGCAATTCACAGGAGCTGTTTGATGTCGGGTAAAGCCCGTAGGAACCAGCTATCCGTCCATCGCATTCTATAACTTTGAATGCCCCGCCACCGGACAGATATGCGGCCTGAACATCCCGGAGGTCAGCGTCGGTTTCTTCCGGATCAGCACACAATCCGTATTCGGCAAGCACCTCTTCCACGATACGAAAAACGCTTTTTTCATCCCCCGGACTGTAATCACGCAAATGGCACATTAACCCTCTCCCGTTCAAGATTATCCCTAAATTAAGTGAATATGTAATCCACATCCATCAAAACCCGCCTCGTGGTGGAAGCTTTCAAGCGCGTCCCTTGGAGCGCGCAGCTATTACCAGACTCCGTAGCCCCTGAAAGGGCTCACTGCGAACCTTTTATTGCCTTTTCGGCCAAGCTTATAGTGGTTCTTTCCTTTTTTTGGGAATGTTAAAAAGGCGTAGAAATTTTCACCAGTTTCAATAATCCCTGTCGTTTTTCTGCGCGGAGGGCAAAAGGAAATCGGTTCGGGGAAAGGCAGAGGTCTAAATCTTGTTCAGGCGCTGAGATTTCGTCCTTCAGATCAAGGAAACTCGGCGTCCGCCGCTCGCTCCTTAAAGCGGTAGAAATCTCATCGAAATCGATAATATCTTCCCTCAACAGCCCTCTCAGATATTGAGCGCATAGTACATCTTCGTCAGCTCTCTGGAGCCCGTTCCACCCCATACAAACCAGGGAAACTTCCGACGGGTTCGCTTTCTTTATGTAGTTTGCCGTTGCGGCAGCATTAACAAAACTTCCTGTAAGCACCTCTGCTGAATTGGGATTCTCGTATGCTGCAATAAGACCTCGGGTACCTGCGCTTGTGGTCAATACTACCGATTTGCCACAAGCGTTTAAGTTTTTGACCGAGGAAGGGGAATTACCAAAATCAAATCCCTTCAGCATCTTTCCGTTACGCTCACCGACCAGTATACAATCAGGGTATCTGCTTTTGAGTTTAAGCGCTTCTTCATAGCTATCTACCGTAAAAAAAGCATCCATTTCATTATGGAATAAATAGCAGGCAGTGGAAAAGGCACGGAAAACGTCTATTATAATAGTTATACCTCTGGCTTTTTCAGCACCTTCCAAAAAGTGTAATATTTCTATTTTCATGTTTTGATTTTTTGCTACAGACGTAAATGGAGTTTTGCTTTTTGTATGTCAGTATATTACTTTCATTTTGAGGATGCAAATTTAATATCAAAACGAAAGTAATTTTCGGGACAATAGATATTCGGAATCGTCCGGCGCCAATTGCTGGAGATGTTGCGGTAGCGGACTTTTTCGGGTTAAGAGTTTATATTTTACAAAGTATCTCAGGTATATTATAATAGTCTCTTCTTACGTTATTAGCGATCCTTCTGGCACATTCCACCGTCACTGATCAAATTAAGATTAGTGGATGTGGTTCACTGAATACTTGCTAACATAATCATGGATTTTATTTATGTCCCTAATCTGGGGACCTCTTCAGAAATAAATATGGAGTAAAAAAATGAAAAAATATGTTGTTGTCGGAACAGGCGGCCGTTCATTGATGTTCACCGATGCACTTTCCGGGCCTTACAGTGAGACTTCGAGGCTTCTTGCAATTTGTGATATAAATCAGGGCAGGCTTCAACTTCGCAAAAAAAGGCTGGCGAAAGCCGGTATTGATGTTCGTTGTTATGATGCTTCGGATTTTGATCGGATGATCCGGGAAAACAATCCGGATACAGTGATCGTTTGTACACGGGACAGTTCTCATGACATGTATATCTGCCGCGCGATGGAGCTCGGATGTGATGCAATCACAGAGAAACCGATGACAACCGACGAAGTGAAGTGCCAGAAAATCGTAGACACCATCAAAAAAACCGGTAAAAAACTCCGGGTAACTTTCAACTACCGTTATTCACCTCCGCGCACTCAGATAAAAAAACTCCTGCTTAAGGGGGTTATCGGTCGGGTATTAAGTGTGGATTTCCACTGGATGCTTGACACCAGTCATGGCGCTGATTATTTCCGCAGGTGGCATCGCCAAAAAAAATATTCAGGCGGGCTTATGGTTCACAAGGCCACGCACCATTTTGACCTGCTCAACTGGTGGCTTGGCTCCCGCCCCCACTCATTGTGTGCAAAAGGGGGCCGTGTTTTCTATAACGAAAAACAGGCCGAACTTTACGGCCTTGAAAACCACGGACGCAGATGTCGTCTGTGCTCCGTCAGTGATCAATGCAATTTTTATCTGGATATGACAGACTACGATTTAATGAAGACTTTGTATCTGGACCAGGAGAGTTATGACGGTTATGAACGCGACAGCTGCGTTTTCAGCGATGAAATTGATATCGAAGATTCAATGAACGTAACCGCCGAGTATAAAAATGGAGTATATATGAGTTACAGCCTCAACGCCTTCAGTTCATGGGAAGGCTATCATATTGCATTCAACGGCACTAAAGGAAGGTTGGAACAGCATTGTGAGGAATCATCGTATATTAGTGGCGACGGGCGCGTTCAAGGAGGCTATCAACCGGAAGGCACCTGGATTCGCGTCTACCCCCATTTCAAAACACCGTATGAAGTGGAGGTCGAAAAAGGCGCCGGCGCCCACGGTGGAGGCGATGCCGTGTTGCTGGAAGACCTTTTCGGGCATCCTCCACAAGATGATTACGGGCGTTATGCCGACTACCGCCAGGGAGCTTACTCCATCCTGACCGGCATCGCAGCTAACAAATCCATGGCCGAAGGTTGCGAGATAGTGATCGATGATCTGGTAAGTGGCATTCCGAATCCCGGTTATCTTCCCAACAATACCCAAGATGAAAAAATCGAGTATGTTGCCGACTCAACCAGAATGAGAGGCGGAAAGCCTGCGGAAGGCAACGTCCCGGTAGATGTATCGGCTCCCGAATAGTATCTACTCGGTGAAACCCGTTAGTTCATCACTACCGTGCCCCGTGCCGGTAGAATACTAATCCAGAGCTACTTATCGTTTTTTCACACCGCAGCCTTGCCTCCGCCCGGCCCTGCGGGAGGCATTCTGACGGGCCATTTCTTCGTTGCGACTCCGCAGGGACCCTCTTTGGGGTCGACTTTGCCGCTGCGCCTTGAAATGACCTCGTCAGAATGCCTCTGAACCACAAAAACAAGTGGAATGAACCACTAGTCATCCGAGTTCAGGACCGCCACTCGCAAAGATAAATTCTGTTTCTCCGGACAAAGGTACGCGACCACTGTACATCCTTTTGAAAGGTCGCTGCACTTCCATACCGATTTCTTTCAAATATGCCTGCCACTCAGCAGCCGAATCAGGAACATCCAGTGCTGCCGGTGCACCTGCGTTTTTTTCAGCGAACACATGTAAAAGGGACCTGGCTGTGTCGATGTCTTTGGCAATAAGCGGTCCCGCAAATTCATAGTCGGCCCCGTGACGCCCCATCAAAAACCCCTTAACTTCACCTTGATCCTCGATTATGAGGGCATATTCCGGCGCCATTTTCAGTAATCCTTTTATCACCGCCGGCCGCTCAACCCCCAGCGCTCTTGCATCGAGTGAGATAACTGATGGAAGATTGTTTTTCGTAATGACATGAACCTTTGCAGTTGATAGGGACGGATCGGGCGAGTAGGCAATCTTACCGATAATCCGCTTCAACCCGAACTCCGGTTTGAAACCTATACGCCTATACACTTTTTCTCCTGAAGGTGTTGCATCTAATTTAACGGTATCCAGATAAGATACGGATTTAAGTGCTTTATTTACCAATTCGGTGGCAATGCCGCGGTGCCGAAATTCGGGGTCGACGAGTACCATGGCAATCCATCCGACCAGATTGTGGTAGTCAGTCGTGGTAACAGTACCGACCACGCGGTCATTATATTTAGCGACAAAAGCACCGTCTGGGTTAAGTTCATAAAACATCTTCCAGTCAGCTATAAGCTGATTCCATCCGGCAATCGTGCTTAAACGCAATCCGGCTTCCATATCGCCCGAGTCCATCCTTTCGATTTTTATCTCAACGCCATTAAAACCGACATTTTTGGTTCGGATAATATTGTCATTCCTATCGGTCATCCATATTTCCTTGTCAAAAAGGCCATTTCTAAGGTTTCATCTCGACGACTCGTCCCTGGTTTCTTGCTTCTTCCGCGGCAAAAACCGCAAGATGTGTTTCAAGAGTTTCGTCCGGTCCTGATAGGATTTTCGACTGATCTCTGTCCTGAACCGCGGAGATAAACGCTTCCATCACACCTCCGTCACCGCCTCCATGGCCGCCGAGAATGCTGTCGTCAGTTGATTTAGTATCAATCACCGACTCCTCATCGGTAAGGAAATCGTAAAGTTTCACCTTGGAGCCGTTCCCCCGGATTTGTCCTTTCGTTCCGAAGATGCGTGTTTCACGGGAGCCGTGGCCAAAGGCGGTCATGACAAAGTTTGCCGTAGAGCCGCCTTCGAACTTCATATTCACCACCTGATTGTCAACCACATCGTTGTCGCAGGAATAAACACATCGACCATAGGGTCCGGATTCCAGAGCTTTGGTTATGGATTCCAGAGAGGGTTCCGGATCAAGCACATTCGCCGGCCAGCCGGTCTTTCCCTGTTTCACCAGATCATCCAGGTAGATTTTAACCGCCGAATACGGACATTGACGTTCGATTCCGCATTCGAGGCACCGATCAGCAGCGCCCTGTGGCTTTTCTTCCTTTCGGAAATGCTTCAGGGAACCAAACGAGGAGAGATCTGTATATTTCCGGCCCATGAGATAGCGCATCCAGTCCAAATCGTGACAGGATTTTGCAAGCAGCATCGGTGAGGATTCCTTCTCATTGCGCCAGTTGCCCCGCACATAAGAATGCGCCTGGTGCCAGTATCCCACGGTTTCGGAGTGCTGGATGCACACGATTTCCCCAATTTTCCCGGCGTCCAGTATCTCTTTTAA
>PUNP01000865.1 GCA_003551785.1 Candidatus Brocadiaceae bacterium
TCGGGAAGCCCGGCTTTGTGCTTCATGGCGGAGTTTCAGTGAAGAAGAGGAGCAAGATAGTGAGTGAATTCCAAAACTCCCACGATTATACGCCCTATATTGTGCTTTCCGTACGAGCGGCTGGGGTGGGGTTGAACCTTTCCCGAGCCAATCATGTGATACATTTCGACCGATGGTGGAACCCAGCAGTGGAAAATCAGGCTACGGACAGAGCTTTCCGTATCGGTCAAAAGCGCAATGTGCTCGTGCATAAGTTCCTGACCCGCGGAACGGTCGAGGAGAAAATTGATCGTATGATTGACGAAAAGAAAGAGCTTTCCGAACAGATCATATCCGGTTCTTCGGATGAGTCGTGGATTTCTGAAATGGATGATGAGCAGCTTTTAGATATGTTTTCTTTTAGCGCCGATACAGCGTAAAATTTCAGAGACCTCCGTTGTCCGGTGTATTGGACAACATACTTTTTGAACTTAAACCGTTTCTTGCCTGCCCAATTGGCGTTGATGCTCTAAGTTCCCGATGACATCCTCATATTCCCGACAAACCAACGATTGGAATTCGGACGCTCTATCGACATCGTTTTTACATATGACTTTCCCGCTCAATGCCTCGAAAGCCAGAATGGGGTTCGCCTCATTTAGTATCACCATGTCAACCGTATCCAAATCCGCGGCATCGCACAGTCTGGTGTAATAATCGAGCTTCTGCTCACCGGAATCGGGCGGGTTGTCAAATAGCACGGCGACGTCGATATCACTGCCCGGGTTCACCGTTCCATCAACAGATGAACCGAACAGGACAGCCATGATGACATTCCGGTCTTGCTTGAAAAAAAAACTGAGTTTTGCTAAATTGTTTTTTATGCATTCAGACATTGTTTTCTATCTCGCCGACAAATCGATCAAAATCGCCCAGATTATTCTGCAAGATGCCGACAATGATTTCGGGATCAATATTTTCGTAGCGATGCACGATGAAATTGCGGAACCTGATCATTTTACGATAAGCCTCGGCGCTGTCAATAAACCCGAGTTCCTGGATATGGACGAGCGCATGGTAGGAATCGGATGCCGGCGGCTGCCCCTCGGTAGCGGCTAGTCGATTGGCGACATCAATCATGGCTTCGATAGATACCTGTAATATGCGCTCCACTCCGCTTTTAAAGAAAAAATCTCCCTTAAGTCTCTGGGTAGTGATCGGAAGCTCCCCGCGCAATTTCCGCGTATTCTCGGCTATCAGTTCAAGTTTTCGCTGGACTACTCCGTTTGTTGTCATCATTGCTCACCACAGCCAATAAAGTTATCAACTTTCCCCATCATACTTTATTGTATTATAAACATGCGTCCTACGACAAGTGAGGCATAGAAGTGATATTAACAAATGTGCAGGAATTCGAGATGAGGGTTAAAGCCAACATCCCTGTTTGGACTTGACTTGTAAAAAACATTACAATATTTCCGTGTAAATATTCAATGAATTCCGTTGCCTCATTACCACCGTGCCCTGTGCCGGTGGGGAATAATGATTCAGAGCTAAGTAGCGTTTTCTCACTCCGTCGCCGTGTCTCCCTTCTGTAGCTAATAATCATAATTCCATCGGCACAGAGTACGGTGTAGATATTACGTAATTCACTGAGAACTTACGATTAATCACTTGGGTTATCGCAGAAATCTACCAGTGGCTGGAGTCCTTGCCTGACTATTGCCCGGGCCGTATTACTTTGGCGTATAAGGTTGGCTACAGGCGGGCTCAGGCGATAGTAAGTTTCCACGGCTTTTTTACCGGCCGGTGAGTTAAGTAAAACATCATCACGGAAAACACGCAGGGCATCTATTTCGGTGGCCGTCGGGGTGCCGTAAGCCGCAGTGGCGATGAAGCAGTCATACCAGCTGTCGTCGTCATCGTCGTCATCATCATCAACAATATCTTCTTCGCCGCCAAAAGTAAACACACGGCTGCTGAAATCCTCGAAAGACGGACTGGTTTCCGACCCGATAGTAACTCTCACATACCCGTCATGTCCGTATTCCGCGTAATCCTGCAGCGGCTCGTCAAATACCTCCTGATGCGAACACTCCACCCAGTTTTCATCGTCTAACCAGAAGATATTTTTGTTCGACGGCTCACTGAAGTGAATATCCAGTTTGATCTCGGTCATATCATCCTTATCCATTATGACCAATTGGGTGTAGGCGGCACCCTCATCGGCATCGTCGAAAACCACCCCCGTCGGATTGTCGTCCGATACCGAAGCGGAGGCTTCACCGCCATCGCTTTCAAGCCCGATTCCCTGCTCCGGATCCTCTGCTCGGGGGGCGTCCCGGGTGACCGACGTGCCGCGTCCTCTGGTCTGAGCACCGGTCCATGGGGCAAATTCGACGTTACCAGACACCTCGTCGCCTTCACCATCGGGGTTTTCCGCCTCGTGATAGGGTCCTGTTTCATACCCCCACCAGTTATGTGCTGCATTAAGCTCCTCAGCGGCATCCCAGTAAATCCCCAAACCCTCATTGTCTCCAATATTGTTATGGATCACAATTGTATCAACCGGCTGCGATCCCTCTTTATTGCCTATCCCGGCGTTGACATTTCCGGTGATGGTGTTGTTAAAGATTCTTGTTCCCGCAGGCACTCCGTCGAATCCTATTCCGGCATTCACTGCATCTCTGGTTTCATTGCCATGTATCCGGGCTCCATCCCCGAGCACTGCTATGGCGACGCCCGTTTTTTCATCGGATATCTCGCAATAACCGTCCACGACATTATCGACGATTCTTGCATTGTCACCTGAGACAACGATGCCGGCTTCACTGAAATTGCCGATCCAGAACCCTTCTACAGTAACATCATCAGCAACTATTTCGATGGCGACATCTTCACATTCGGCATCGATAAATGTAACGTCGCGGCCTTCCTCGGAACGCAGCGTAAAGCCCGGCTCATCGATAATGATTGGTTCCGCGGAGGCGTAATGTTCAGGTTCTATCTCCACATAATCCTTTTCATCCTCGATCGCCTCATCAATCAAGTCCTGTATGACCGTGTCAACCGGCACCTCAGTAGGATCCAGGGACAGATAAACGTTTTTAGCTTCACCGTCCACCACAAACTCGCCATCATCACTATAATATCCTTCTTTCGTTGCTTCCCAATTATATGTTCCGTCCCGGAGTGAAATTGACGCCTCACCGTCGTCTCCTGTTGTGATGCTATCCACATCTTTGACAACTATCTCAACGCCCTCAAGTCCATTTTCTTCCTGGAAAGTGACGGTATATTCTTCGGGAGGATCGTCGACAATTACCGTTATTGTACCCGAAGGCACCGGAGACAATATTCCAAGAGGTTCGGTGGCCTTCATAGTAGCCGAACCGGGTGCGTCAGCGGTGAAAGTGGCGCTTCCGTCCCCGTGATCGGTAAGGTCACCCTGTTCTACGCCGCCTGTTATATCAACAAGCTCCCAGCTTGCCTCTTCCACGACCTGCTCGAATTCTCCGTCCTCGTCACGCGCGACAGCATACGCCGTGATATCTTCTTCCGGTTCAATTTCCTGCTCCGGCACGACCTGGCCGGTGCCGTCATCAGCAGTTTCCACCCTGATTTCCGGATGATCGGGCAGCTCGTCCGGGTCGGGACCGAGGGCGAGGGTCATACCGCTGAGGTCATCAATAGACGGGCTGGTATCTTCACCGATCATCACCTCGATATAGCCTTCAAAGTCCTCAAAGCGTTCAGGGTCTTCAACGAGTTCCTGAATGGAGCATTCCGTCCACCCATCATCGTCGAGCCAGAAGCCTTTAACTAATTCTCCGGCCTCCTCGGGGAAGCCGAAAGCAAAAGTTATTTCTGACAGGTCTGTCTTATCCAGGCCAATGATCTGCGCATATGCAGCCGGTCCCCCGTCAAACTCCACATCGGTGGGGTTCATGCCGCCGAATCCGGATGCCAGCAGCTCACCGGCGTCTGCCGAAATGCCGAGCCCCTGAAGCGCTTCTTCGGCCAGTTCGCCGGTCCGCGCCAATGCGCCTCTTCCCGCAGTTTCAGCGCTGACCCAGTTGCTGAAATCCACATTGCCGGAAACAGCGTCACCTTCACCGTCTCCGTCCCCGGAAGGCCCGCTCTTATGCCCCCAGAAGTTATAGGTCGCGTTCAGTTCCGACTCGCCGTCCCAGACGACAGCGTGCTGGTTCTCAAGGAAATTATTGTGAACAGCGCGGGTATCCCCCGGCAGCTGTCCGCCCTCCGGTCGATTCTCTATTCCCGTTTCATGTCCCGGGATGAAGTTGTTCATTATCCGGGCCCCTTCAACCGGGCCTTTAACCGCAATGGCCGCCGAAGAGCCGTTTTCACTGCCCTGTATAAGGTCGTCCATGTCATAAAAGAGGTTGGCTGATATTGTTGCATTGCTGCCCTCGACAGAAATCCCGGTATCGGTGTAGCCTCCGATCCACAGTCCTTCCACTGTCACATCGTCAGCTTCCACTATAATTGCCGTCTCCACATCCCCCGCATCGATATATGAAAGTCCCGTGCGGATGAAAGTCGACCGTAATGTGAGCCCATCTTCATCAATCACCACCGGCTCTGAAAGCGAGTAGTTGTCTTCTACCACAACCAGGTCCTCGCCTTCATCAATGGCTTCATCGATCAGCTCCTGGAGACCGGGAGGGTCTTCCTCGGTCACGCTTATGCGTCCGGACGGAACAGCAGTCATGCTGTCGCGTTCGGCACGTATAACGGCGGAGCCGAGGCCGTCGGCGCTGAAGGTTGCGGATCCGTCCTGGATATCTTCAAGGTCTTCCTCCTTCACACCTTCTTCCTCATCCATCCTTATGTCGTCAAGCAACCATTCGGCATCGGTTACTGTCTCAACGAATTCACCGTCTTCATCGCGTTCGACGGCATAGACGGTGATTTCATCCCCGGGGTTGAGTTTCTGTCCGGGTACGATTTCACCCGTCCCGTCGGGCTCGGTTTCGACCCGGATTTCGTTCGCATGTTCATCCATCGTAAACTCTATCTTCTCTTCACCTCCGTCTGTAGCCTCGAATTCACCATAACTGTCCTGGTAACCGTATTTGGTAGCGGTCCAGTTATATGCCCCATCGTCCAGTTCAACGTCAGCCGTACCGTCTTCTCCGGTGGTTATTCGGGTCACACCTTCAATATTTATCTCGACACCTCCGAGTTCTTCTGATTCTTCGAAGGTATGGGCGGGGGCCGGTTCGATCGCCCGGAGTCGCGATTCAGCGCTGTTTTCTGTAATTTCCACGGAAAAATCCTCGCCCGTATCCCGCATTTGCCCGTGCAGCAGGCCGTCGCCGATGATCTCGTAGTTATCGCCCCATTCCACGTCTTCACCTTCGAGGGTGAAATTGTCGCCATAAATGTTGATGCTGCCAGACTCAAGCGCCAGGAGTTCATCCGGCATTCCCCCGGAGATATCGACCTGGCTTTCCCCCGCGGCATGAAGCATTTCAACGGCGCCGCCCGATATCTCTGTCCGGCTGTTGCCCATGGTGCGAAGCTCTTCAACACTCCCGTCGCTTATCTCGACGCTGCTTTCGTCTTTGGCCCGGATTTCACCGGACGTTCCTCCGGACATCACGACATCTCCGTTTTCCGATAAATGGATCCCGCCGGCGGTTCCTGCGGTAAAACTCAGCGCGCAGTCTTCGCGGATATGAAGCTCTTCCACTTCACCTCCTTCAATGCTTGCCGTGACGCTCTCGGAAGCGATCAGGTGATCCACTTTCCCCTCGGTTGCTACAAAAACCGCTCCTGCTCCGGCGGCATTCAGTTGGCTCACCAGGCCCTCGGAGACCTCAACATCCCCCTCCAGCAGATTCGCCCTCGTTTCTTCCCTGTCTTCATCGACGATCGTCCAGAGCGTGGTTCCCCGGACGCCCAGGACGGCCTGCGGCGCCTGAACTTCGTACGTGCCTTCCAGGTCCTGTACTTTATGCCGCAATTTACCTCTGAAATGCTCTATATTTGTTTTTTCCCCTTCGCCGCCGCCTTCCGAATCGACGCTCGGTTCCGAATCGGGATTCACGGTGACTTCTCCCACGTCCGGGATATTGATTGTTTTCCGGGTATGCTGATCCGTGTTAACTGTCTTATCCGGCGGGAAATCCTGTGGATAGTCCAGGTCCCTGTCGTCGCTGATTTTGTAGAGAACGCCTTCGATTTCGCCTTCCCTAACCATGGTGTCAATATTTTTGCTGAATGTAATGACATCTTCGTTCACCTCGACAAAATCTTTTTGCCATATGAGTGTGGGCGGGTAGGAGAGGACGGACAGTTTTCCCCAATCAAACGAATCCATCCATCGCCACCCGGGCGAATCTGAATCCCAGGCTTCCTGGTAACCTCCGGGCTGCCAGCTGAAGCGTTCAAATTCTATTCTCCACTCTGACTCCACCAGGGGCCAGGGTTCGGTCCGCGATCCGACCCATCCTTGCGTCCCCAGCTCGCCGGACAGAGAGCCGATCATCACGTATCGGTCTAAAAAAGCCCTGTATTCTGCGGGTGAACGCGATTCCGGCCGGTTATACGTTGCCATGGCCTGCCCCTCCATGGTCCTCATGCCCAGACTTCCGTCCGGTTCCAGCTCACCGATTTCCAGTTTCAGGATATCCATATCGAATCCGAGATCGGTATACGCTGCCTGGTCGGCCCAGCCGGACATTTCTCCCACCCAGGTCCCGGAAAGGGAGAGGGGCGAGAGCAGGGGATCGTCTATGGGCGGCAGCACTTCGGTCTGAACGGTTATTTTTCCGGAAGGAACTGGCGTTAATTCATCGTATTGTGCTTTTATATGTGCGGAGCCTGGGTCATCGGCGGTAAAAGTGGCGCTCCCGTCCCCATGACCCTGAAGGTCGGCCGGTTCTACGTCACCTTCGATATCGGCAAGTGACCAGTCCGCATCATGTACGTCATGGAGATATGTGCCTTCTTCATCCCGTGCAACGGCATAGACGGTCAGCGTATCGCCCGGCGAAAGAGTCTGTTCGGGCACAAGCTCCCCCGAAGCACCGGACTCAGTTTCCACCCGGATCTCCACCTCCGGAAGTTCAAAAGCCAAAGCAAACCTGCCAGTTATACCTGTAATAGCGAGTAAAAGTACAAATAAAACTTTCATTTGAGTTTTCTGAGACATCAGAGTCTCCCATGAGAATTTATGTATAAAAAGAGCAATAGAGCAAACTCAGAAAACCCCATCAATCCATCTTCACCGAGGCAAAGAGCACGATGTGAATCCGAAGAGGCTAACCGAGGACTTAAACAAAAAGCCTTCCACATTTTCATACGCAAAAATGACAGAGAACCATATGTATATTCACAATAACTTAAAAAAAACATTTGTCAAGCTGAAACGCGGGAAAAAAGTGAATTAACCGTCATTATTTTTCTGTTATTATGTTGTAATCGGTAATTAGAACGCTTCACGGCAGGAATAGCAAAGTGCACATTCATCTCGTATTGAATTTGAATTTTCACTGATTATCACTTACAATCGGAAGTACACTTAAACCGCAAACAAAAGTATTTCAGAGATAACTTTTTTTTGAGGAGGTAAGACGATGAGGAATACTCAAAATTTGAAGGGTAAGAAGGTATTGATGGTGATTGCTAAGCATGATTTTCGCGATGAGGAATATCTGGAACCTTACAGGCTCCTTAAAAACGAAGGTGCGAGTATTACGATTGCTTCCGAGTCAGCGGGGCCGTGCAGCAGTATGTTGGGGGAGGTTGAGGCGGTGGCCGATTGTTCCATTGTTGAGGTTGACGGTGAAAAGTATGACGCAGTGATCTTTGTCGGTGGAAAAGGGGCAAGCGAGTATTTCGACAGTGAAATAGCCCATTCAATCGCCTTGTCAGCATTTAAGGCCGGTAAGGTGGTGGCTGCTATTTGTATTGCCCCTGTCATACTCGCTAATGCAGGGTTATTGAAAGGCTGTAAAGCAACCTGCTACCCGGCTGTGAAGGACCGTCTTATTGACAAAGGGGGCATTCATACCGGAAGCGCTGTTGAACGTGACGGTAATATTGTAACCGGAGAAGGGCCTGAAGCGGCCGTTGAATTTGCTATGGAAGTGAAAAAGGTTCTAAGCTGACAGTTTATTGACAGCTTCTTTGAATCTTTCCATACATTCCTCTTTCCCGAGAATTTCCATTGTCTCGAAAAGCGGTGTGCTGACGCGGCGGCAAGTGATAGCGACTCTGAGCGGCATATACACGTCACGGCGTTTCCATTCGCCCTCCTCACAGAAATCCTGCAGCGCCTTTTCCAACGGCTCGGTGTGCCAATCTTCGACCAGTTCGAGGGTATCACTGAGTGCCTGAAGGACTTGTGCGGTGAACGCGGCGTCCTTTTTCTTTGGTATGAGATCTTCGGCCTCATACGGTTCGCGTTCAAAGAAGAATCCGGTCAGCTCATCGAACTCTGAAAGGGTCTTCATCCTTTCCTGAACCAACTTGGTGATTTCGATCATAGAATCTTCCGGCTTCTCCGTGTGCTCGGTATAACCTTCAGAAATCAGTCGGTTTAAAAGGGTATCCGGAGACATGTCGCGAATATACTCGCCGTTAAGCCAATCCAGCTTTTGCAGATCGAAAACGGGACCGCTTTTTTTTGCACGTTCCCAGGTGAAATTATCGATCATTTCCGACAGTGAAAATTTCTCCCGTTCATCGCCGATCGACCATCCCATCAGTGCGAGGAAGTTGAGCAGAGCTTCTTTTAAATACCCTTTTTCACGATACCAATCCAGCGAAACGGGATTTTTACGTTTGCTGATCTTTGACTTATCTTTATTTCGCAGCAGCGGCAGATGTATGAAAGCCGGCTGTTCCCAGCCGAATGCCTTATAAAGTAAAACATGCTTGGGGGTGGAGGTTATCCATTCTTCGGCTCGGATAACATGGGTGATTTCCATCAGGTGATCATCGACAACGTTAGCGAGGTGATATGTGGGGAACCCGTCGCTTTTCAGCAAAATCTGGTCATCGATTTCCGGGTTTTTGAAGCTGATAGTGCCGCGGATATAGTCTTCATATCGCGTTTCGCCTTCGGTCGGCACTTTCAAACGAA
>PUNP01000633.1 GCA_003551785.1 Candidatus Brocadiaceae bacterium
ATGCGCTTGTTGATGGAGAGAGAAATTCACAGCAGTTGTGCGTATCCAATGAATCCACCCTTGACGCAATGGTCGAGAAAACACGTCAATATTTCAGTGCAAATTCCCAAAGTCGATGGATCACGATGGGGACCCATCGCGGTTCTCATTGCGAGTGTGACGGCTGTGAGGCGCTCGACCCGCAAAAAGGGGGATATGGGCCTTTTACCGGCGGTCGCAATGTGACCGATCGCTATATTTATTTTTATAACAGGGTGCTGGCGGAGATTGAAGATGAGTTTCCTGACCGACGGATATCTTTGCAGATGGTGTCTCCCCATGTATTGCCCCCGGTGAATCAACGTGGCAAGCCGAATCTCGATGTTATAGTTTGGACCAACGGTTACTGCCGTATTCATGGTGCCGGCAACCCGAATTGCCCTGAAAGGATGATGGTCTCGCGACGCACCGCGCGCTGGGTGGACAAACTTGAAGGCCGATATTATGAGCGCACGTCATGGGGCAATGTTGCCGGTCCCGGTTTTATATTCCCCCTCGTCCACCGCTATAGAAAAGAGTTGCCCGAATATTACCGCCACGGCGTTCAGGGATTCAGAATCGCATCATACAGCAACTGGGTGAGTGAGAATCCCTCAGCTTTTATAGGTGCACGTCTGCTGTGGGACCACGATGCCCACGTCGATTCACTGCTTGAGGAGTTTTATGGTAACTTTTACGGTCCCGCCGAGATTCCTATGCGTCGTTATCACGAATTAATAGAGCATACCGCCGAAAACGCCGATTACCACACGGGCACTGCGATCGATATGCCGCACATTTACCCGGCAAAAGTGCGCAAAAAAGCCAGTGAATATCTTGATGAAGCGTTCGAGCTTGTAGAACCCGAAAATATATTTCACAGCAGAATCTCGAAGGTGCGACTCGCGCTTGATTATCTTGAGGCCTTCGTTGAAATGCAGGAGTTGAAGAACCGCCACGACTACTCCGGTGCGGTCCAAGCTCTTGACCGTGCCCTTTCACTCAATAAAAGTCTGAGTGAAGATTACGAATTTCCACTGCTCATGAACCGCAGTGCAAATTACCTTAAGCGTTTTTTTGGAAATACACTCAGGGAAGCCTATCAACGCACTGAAATCGAAGGCGAACTCGTTGTGGGGATGGATGACGTCTGGGAGTTCCTGATCGACCCGGATAAAATTGGAGAGGATATGGCGTATCACAGTCCGGAAACAACCGGCGGTAACTGGCGGGACATTAAATCATGGAGTTCCTCGTGGAGTAATGAGGGGTTGCGATATTATCGAGGCGATGCATGGTATCGTCAACATGTTCAAATGCCGGACGGATTACGGAATCGGACTGTCAAGCTTTGGGTTGGTGGCGTTGATGAGCGAGCCAGAGTATGGGTCAACGGACAGAAGCTCGGAGACAGCCCCGTTGGGGCATTTCGTCCTTTCGAGTTTGATGCGACCGGAGCGGTCCGGCCGGGGGAGAACAATTTAGTTGTCATCCGGGTGGGTAACCATCAAACTCAGGAGGTAGGTACCGGCGGACTGCTGGCGCCGGTGTTTTTTTATACACCGGTTGAATAGAGTTATGATGAAAAATGTCAATATCAAAACTTTAATTGTCTTTTTTTCCCCGCTTTACCTTTTAATATGTTGAGGAGATTAAGCATGATTTGTGAAAAAAAAGGAAGATCAAAGAAAACAGGTGTTTTGACATCCGCATGTCTGATAGCTTTCCTGATAATGCTCCAGGCGGGGCTTGCCGTCGCATTAATCTCGGCGTTACGCGTTACAGCGCCGACAGGCGCCCCGTTTTCAGAGCGACGTCTCTGAAAATGCGTAGGCGCTTAGATAGGATTTAACTGCACCATCTCCGAAAAGGTTGCAACAGGTTCGTAGTGTGCCCTTTTAAGGGCACCAGAGTCCGAAAATTGCTACGCACACCCTGGGACGCTTGAAACCGTCCACTACGAGCCGGGTTTTCGGAGAGGATTTAACTGCAATTTGGAGACTGAATTTGATAATGAATACTTTTTTTGAAGAAAAAGAGAGAGCATGGTGGAATGATAAGTGGACGTATCGTACAAGCGTTGTCAGACCGAGCCCGTGGGATATGGATGGAGAGGTACCGGTTGAGGCTGCTGTGGATTTCCCGAAACTCCTGGATGAAGCAGGGGGGAAAGAACGTTTCGATCCGTGTTCGGTAAGGGTCGTATGGCCCGGACAAAATGGAAAAAAGCCATGCGAAGTTCCCGCCGTATTGCGGGAGGAATATGATGTGCATAGTAACCGCAAGCTGCAATATGTTGCATGGAAAGCGAAGGTGGAAGCAGGGATGGCCGGGATTTACGATATCTATTTCGATGTCCGGGAAAAAGGAATACCGCAGTCCGTATCCGCAGTTGAGCCGCCGCCTGATAACATCATTGATAACCCGAGGTTTCGATCCGATGGAAGCGGCGCTCCCGGGGGGTGGGAACTGGACGGAGACGGTGCAGTTTATTTCAGATGTGAAGGTGAAGACGCCAAAAACGTCGGCATGTGTATAATGCGCAGCGGAAAAGATACGACCAGACTGCAGAAGGCGGCTGCCGTGCGCCAGCGGTTGGATGTGCGCGGCTATGCAGGTGTGCCGGTGCTTTTTGAAGCCGACCTGCTCGCCCGAACGGGACTGCTCGGAAAGCCCGTAACCGTGGAAATCGAACAATACAGGGAAGACGGGAGCCGCATAATGGAATATGCCGTGGACCCGCGATGGCTTACGATCGAGCTGGCCGAAGGGCACGAGGTGAGGTTTTCCGAGCGTGGACGGTTGAATCCGGAGGCCGCTGAGGTGGTTGTGCAATTCAGATTCTGGCTGGATGTAGAAGAAAGCTGTTTTGGGAAAAAGCCTGATCCTGCGGAACTGGCCGCTGAAATACTGCTTGACCGCGTGCTTCTGCGTCCGGGCGAACTCTGGCCGTGGCCCGCGGCTTCCGACGGTATGTTCGCCGAGGGGGCTTTGGAGAAAGCGCCGTTTAACAGGTCCATAGCCCTGACGGATAAGAGACGTTTTGCTTTTACTGGCGCTTCGGCCGGTACTATATCAAAAGGCAGCCTTAATCCCGACCGGCGGTCTGTCCACTGGGGCCCCGTTCGAGGTACGATGGAATTTTACGTTAAATCTCTCTGGAATTGGGATGACGGACTGGAGCACCTGTTTTTTGAGGGCGTTTCCAGGGGCAGAGATGTCAATGGACAGCAGTCAAGTTTGCGGAAGTGCGGGGCGGAGGATGATAATATGCTGACGTTCAGCATTGCTGACTCTTCGCGCAGGGTACATACCGTAGCGGGCAGAGCGGAGTTTCAAAAGGGATGCTGGCATCACCTGGCGGTCACGTGGGACCATCCCGAAGGGCGTCTGCAACTTTTTTTCGACGGACGTAAAATCGCTGACGAATCCGGAAATGCGCCATGGCCTTCAACAGATGATCCGCTGGACCCCGAAATATCAGAAGGAGTCGGCATAGCTCCCGGTGACCGGCGCAGTATTCCTATGCAGCTTGTATTCGGCGGCGATCTTATGTTTGAAAGAGATTCTGCCAGGGTTTACATGGATGAACTGCGTATATCGGATATTGTGCGGTATTCAGGGGATTTCGAGCCTGAATTGCGGGAATATGAACTTGACGAACATACCAGAGCGTTGTTTCATTTCGAGAATACCTGTCGGGGCACCCATTACGGTGACGACCGGGTTATAGAGGTTTTTCACACCCATCCTGAGCAACCCCTGCGGGAGACCGCTCCTCTGGAGCGCATAGAAGGGGGGAAGCTATATTCTGAGAGCGTTTCGGTGGCTCCTTATGCCAGGGATGAGTTATTTGAGAAAAATCGAGCGGGTAATAATACCGACAGAAAGTTGCCGGAAACGCTTCATCCGGACCCCCGTTTTGTTGAATACCGGCCGTGTTATTGCCGACGCATAGTTTCCGATACGAGTGAGCAGCCGGCTTTGGAGGTAAAAGGAGACCTGTCCCCGCTGATGCGGTGGGAAGCTTTCAGCCGTGCAGAAGACGATGATGCAGGGGATACAAAGGTGCCGCGATGGCGTGCCAATGACAATGTCGTGCCTTTTACCTATGAAAGTCTGTGCAATACACTTGCCCCTGGTGTAAGAGACGACACTGAATTGGCCGAAAAAGTGTTCAGTTACTGTATGGATGTTACCCGTTATTTCAACGCAAGTATGATAGGTGAGGAGATTTATGGCCGGCCCCTGCCGGTGCGCTATCACCTGATCCGCATGCTCAACATTTACTATTCACATCAGTGTGGCCCTCTGAACTATCCCCTGCGTAAGCTTTTTATTCTGAAAGGGATATCTTCCAACGATTATGTGGGAACGGGACATCAGTACCAGCAGGCTCACTTCAAAGGCGGCTGGCGGCTGTTCGACATGTCGAAACGGCTGTACTGGCTGGACAGAGATAATGAGTCGATCATCGGCGTTCGGGACGTACATGAAGACCCCTGGCTTATGGTTCGGGATTCCGGCAATCATAAAGCGTTTATACCCGGGAGGCCTCATTCCGCCCGGTTCCCGGACAACCCGCAGCCGTACTTTGATAAAGCGCCGAGTCTGAATGAATATCGTTATCCTCTAAAACCCCGGGTACCTCATCGCATCGAAATGAAGCTCCGCGGCGGCGAAAAGGTGTGGATGGGCTGGCATAATGAAGGCCTCTGGATGCGCAGAAACCGAAAAGGCCGGCCGCTGCATCCCGGTTTCGTGCCTCCCGCCTACGGCAACGGTGCTGTCAGCTATGAATTAGTGAAAGATGGAGGGGCGGCAAATTTGACGAATTTTGATTTCCATACAACCGCCTACGGGGGGTTTTTAACACCGGCAGGTAACGGAAATGCGGAACTGCGTTATAGTATGCTTTGTCCTTACGTGCTGGCAGGGCTTCTGATAAATGGAAGCTGGGAAGGTGTCCCCAAAGGAAAACTTTCAATAAGTCTCAGTATCGACGGGGGCGCGAATTTCGAGAGTGTATGGTGCAATGATTCGGAAAGCGGGGATATTGATCTCGATATCTCCGACCGGATAGCCGGCCGCTATGATTATGTGCTGCGGCTAAAGGCGGACGCAGGATGTGAAACGGGCCGCATCGAGGGGCTTCACATCCGCAGTCCGTTCGTCTGTTCACACCTCTCGCTTCCTGGACGGCTCAAAAGGGGACGGAACCGGATTGAAATGGTGGGTGGGCCGGTGGAAAAGCCGGTAACGGCCGAGCTCGCCTGGACCGAGCGTCATTTGAGCAAACTCGGCATTCAGATGCCCGGACTCTCCTATTACGATCCGGCCGGAGATTATCACAGGAATCTTCTGATAGTTAAACCCGGCGAACGGCGCAAGCTCGATGTGGAGCTGCTCGGCCGGAAGATGAGCGGAACAGTTACTCTCGAGGGCCTTCCAGAAAGTTGGCTGCAAGGCCCCGCAGAGATAGAAACTGTCAAGAAAGAAGGAGAAAGCGCCGGTGTGTCATTTGATATACAAGTGCCGGATATGCCCGAAGGTGAGATGCGATCGTTCAAGGTGAGGGTCAATGACGGTTCTGTAGAACCGCGCCTGGCTGAGGGAATTCTCTTAATCGGTCGAACTGCTCTGGTGCGCGGGGCCGAAGATGCACCGATTAAGGATGGGAATCTGGAAATACGTAAGGATGCAGCTTTGCACGGTGGGGCAAAGGTGCAATTTAACGGCAGCGGTAAATTAGGGTTTAATTTGAAAGCGCCTGAAAAAGGGCGATACGCCGCCTGGCTGCGCATGCGTCGCATAAAAGATACCGAAAATGCATTGACCCTCAGGGTTGGTGATCAGGCCGGACGCAGGATTAACCTGCATTTGAAACCCTGTGATTGGGGAAATTCGGAAAGGGCGAACACAAAAATGACCAGTTACGAGAGGAACCTCCCCGATAAAGGCACTTCGCACTGGGGCTGGTATCGAATAGCCGATATCGAATTAGATGCCGAGGCTGAGGAGTCTATGGTTGTTGAGGCCGAAGAAGGTATGGAACTGGATGCGCTGGCCGTCGTGCCGCAGACGGAGGAAATGGGCCTGGCCATGATGAATCTTACTCAAAACTGGAACTTTATGCCCTGGGATCGCCCCTTTTAATGTACGTGGTGCTCTCATTTTATCTCTCGATCTTTGCCCTCATTTGACAATGACATGACGGCAAGATAAAATCTACGAACGCTTTACAGTGAATATTTACTGTAATTTTTTCAAAAGTTTCAAAATTGAACTTTTGAGCAATACAATTTACTCAGTTTTTTTTGGATAATTTCAAAATGGATAAGCCCAAAAAACGTTATGCTCAGGTAGGCTTAGGAGGGCGTTCGAGAATGTTTCGTAACGCTATAGTTGACAATTTCTCTTACAACAGCGAGATTGTGGGATTATGTGACCTTAATCAAGGGCGCCTGAAATTGGCGCAAGAAGACCTGTCAGAAGAAGGCTATGATGTCCCTGGTTATTTACATGATGATTTTGACAAGATGGTAAAAGAAACTCGGCCGGATTGCATAATAGTCACCGTTAAAGATTGCCATCATGATGATTATATTTGCCGTGCTATGGAACTTGGATGTGACGTTATAACTGAAAAACCCATGACAACTGATGCCGAAAAATGTAAAAAAATCCTGGCGACAAAAGAAAAGACCGGCAGAAAGGTGACGGTTACTTTCAATTATCGTTATGCTCCTCCCAGAACACAGGTAAAAGACCTTTTAATGTCAGGCTTAATCGGTGAAATACTTTCAGTTGATTTTCATTGGATGCTAGATACACGTCACGGCGCCGATTATTATCGAAGGTGGCATCGCAATAAGGTTAACTCAGGTGGTTTGCTGGTTCATAAAGCAACCCATCACTTCGATCTCGTTAATTGGTGGCTTTCCACCATTCCCCAAAGCGTCTATGTTTCAGGACACCGAAGATTTTATACTCCTTCAACAGCTGATAATGTGTATGGACTGAAAAACCGTACTGAAAGGTGTCATACATGCCCGGAAAGCGAAAAATGTCCATTCTGCCTGGATTTAGCTGCGAATGAACGTCTAAAGAAACTTTATCTGGATTGTGAAAAACATGACGGCTATTTCCGTGATCGCTGTGTATTTGCCGAAGATATCGACATTGAAGATTCTATGAACGTAGTCGTTGATTACGAAAACGGTGCAAAATTAACCTATTCCTTGAATTCGTTCAGCCCCTGGGAAGGGTATCTCATTGCCTTTAACGGCACCCGGGGACGACTGGAGCATAAGTGTCAGGAAAAGGTGTATATCAATGCAGACGGTACAGTCCCGGGAGCTTTGGAAAAAGATGGAACCAATATTCATATTTTCCCCCAAAGAGAAGCCGCCTACGAAGTGGAGGTGTGGACCGGTGAAGGCGGGCATGGGGGGGCCGACCCCGTGATGCTGTCTTACATCTTTGATCCCGATTCACAGGAGGAGGACAAGTATCTGCGCGCTGCCGATGAACGCTCCGGTTCCTATTCCATACTCACCGGTGTTGCAGGTAATAAATCCATAGAAACGGGACAGCCCGTCAAAATTTCCGACCTGGTCAGCAATGTGGGTATGCCCGATTATCCGGAAATGCCTAAGGAAACATGTTGAAATTTAATGTTTCTGTGAATCAACTGGCTCCACCGAGCATAGGGCGCAGTGGAGCCGGTTTTACGGTGTTCAATGAATATTCCTTGATAAAGAGCTTGGTATGACTAAATTCACAGCAGTCGGGGATTATCTGGTGCAACGCCGGTTCCCGGGTGAATACAGCGGCTTTGCCGCTGTAAGAGAGTTTGTCAGAAAAGGTGATATGCGTTTTTTTAACCTTGAAACCACTCTTCATAGTGGAGACTGTTTTGCCTCTCAACATTCAGGCGGCTCATGGCTCCGGGCCGATCCCGAAGTCCTGGAGGAAGCGAAAAACTTCGGATTTAACATCGTGTCCTTTGCCAACAACCACACCATGGATTTCTCCTACGACGGCTTGAAAAAAACACTCGATGCAGTGAACGAATCGGGTTTGCCGAATGCAGGAGTGGGACTGAATCTGGCCGAAGCATCCGCTCCGGCCTATCTGGATACACTCGCCGGTCGGATAGCCCTGATCAGCGTCGTGTCTTCCTTGAAACCACAATCGATGGCCGGTGAGCAGTCACGACGCATTATTGGCCGGCCGGGGGTCAACGGCCTGCGCACAGAAGAAAAATATCTGGTGACCCGGGAACAGATGAAGTTCATCAAACAGCTTGCTGAACAGACAGGCATGAATTCCGGGTTAGATATATCCCGTGCCGAAGGATATTTGCCTGAACTGCCTGAGGGAGTATTTAAACTCAAGAACATCCTTTTTGAAGTTAGTGAAGAAACAAAAAGGATTATCTCTGTCAATGAAAAGGACATGCAGCGGATCGAAAAAACGATCTATGATGCACAGCTCCAGGCGGATTATATCGTCGTTTCGCTTCACGCGCATGCCGTGAAGGGGGAAAACAAAGAAACCCCGGATGATTTCATTAAAGACTTCGCCCGCCGCTCCATCGATCATGGCGCCCATGCTGTTATCGGGCACGGCCCCCACCTCCTGCGCCCCATCGAAATATACAAAAGGCGCCCGATCTTCTATTCGCTCGGCGATTTTGTGCTCCATATCGAGAATGTTCCGTTCGCCCCCGAAGATTTTTATCTGAAGTATGGCCTGAATTCCGATGATACTATGCATGACCTGTTCAAGAAACGATCCGCTGATTTCACGCGCGGCCTTCAGACTCAACCTGAAATGTTTGAGACGGTCATTCCCTATTGGGAGATGCAGGACGGCGTTCTGCAAAAGCTTGAATTGCTACCAGTCGAATTGGGGTTTGGGATGCCTCGTTCACAAAGCGGATGGCCGAGACCGGCGAAGAATCTTGATTTTGTCAGACGGCTTTGCGAGATGTCCGCCCCGTATGGCACGGATATGAATATCGATAACGGTATTGTGAAAGTGAAGGTAAAATGACCGG
>PUNP01000342.1 GCA_003551785.1 Candidatus Brocadiaceae bacterium
ATCGCGGAGGTACTTCAGAGCCTGCGCTAATCGTGATGCAGCGAAAAGAGAATGAACATGTTACCATCAGAACTCCCATATTCTAAGCGTGCTGATTATGTTCGAGGCTTGATACCTCTTTGCCTTTTTTATGCATGGCATCGTGCACAGCCCGGAGCGCCGCTGGCGGATATTCTCAACCGGCAAACGCATATTTATCGTCTTACCTCCCTGTGGAAAGGTGATTCGGGCGCTGTGCAAGTGGTTCCGGCTTCGCGGAATACGCGCTGGAAAGAGCTGCTAAAAGAGATTGAAAAAATTGACCGGCAGTGCACAAACGTAAAAGATTTCGAAGGAGAAGCGTTCAGGCTGCTCTGGCCGTTGGCCGAACAAGCAATAGGAAGGGACGTCGCCGACTGGCCCTGGATACCGGAAGGTTATTGTACCCGGCGCCTGCCCGGCTGTCAGATAAGCGGTTGCTTTGCCTGGGAATCTGCATCTGAGCCCGCTACCGTATCCATCCACATTGCCAACGCCTGCATGCCGCAATCACCGTTTAATAACCTGCAGCACAGAATAATTGAACTCAAAGCGATGGTATCTCGCCTGAAAGATTCTGTGCCGAAACACAGGTATATTAAATGCAACAGCTGGCTGAACTCCTTCCCGCCGTTTCTGAAACTTTTTCCGGCGAACTGGCCCCGATCGCAGAACGTCAGTGCCGTCGGGGCCAGCTGCAATTGGTGGGGACAGTTTATGGCGCGCGACGGGACCTTTCACCGCCGGCATGGCGAGTTTTTGCGTTCTCACATGCGTTTCCCGTGGCCGGCCATCGATGGAATCTGCACTATAAATGAACTTGAGGCGCACCTTCACGAGTTTTTAAGATAATCATGACAACTTAAATTGAACGAGATTAACCATGCCTGATAATATTCTTTTGATCATGACATATCCGCCCGCTGAATACGAGAATGACGTGAAATTACTCTGATAAGTAAGGAGAAATAATTTTATGGACGCGAAAACACGAATGCTGAAAGCCTGGCGGTTCGAAGAACCGGACGTTGTCCCGTTTGAACTCGTGCTCAGTCCGGACGCGCAAGGATTGCCGGGCGCCGATGAAATAGCCGATTTTATTGAAAAAGAGGCCGTCGGATTCTCTGGCGTTCCGCTCTTCGAATGGGGCTTCCTGGGACTTGACACGGAATACACAGAGGATATTATTGAGGATGTGCCGGGGCAGTACAGACGTCTGCTCAGGACGCAATCGACGCCCGTCGGTGATTTTACTGCTGTAACGAAACATCGGTATGAAGACCTTTTCGGAGGCGGTGATCCCAACGACTTTCACTGGGAAAAACGGTATATAGAGACCGTTGACGACCTGAAAAGAATCGCTACCGCCCAGCGCACAAAGCGTCCGTATGATCTTGAAAAATACAACAATGCCTGCCGGGACGTCGGTCGCCGGGGTCTCCCTTCGACGGCTATTTTTCACCCTCTCGGCAGGTTGGTGCGCAACAGTAACATGACGGAAGTTTATGCCTGGATGATTCAGGAAGAAGAGGTCATGCTGCAGTACCTCGAAAGCTGCATCGAGCAGATAAGCGACACCTTGCTGGGAATAAAGAATCACCAGCTCGAAGATCCTCCGGTCTTCATGACCGCTGCGTTGGAAATGTTGATCCCGCCATGGTTTGGGCCGAAACTGTTTGAAAAATTTGTTTTTCTTTTTGATAAACGTATGAACGATGCCATCCACGCTGTCGGCGGGCGGCACCGGGCGCACTGTCACGGCAACAGCGGCGCATTTATCGAGCGGTTTGCACAGATGGGCATCGACGGGTTGGAACCGCTTGAGCCTCCTCCATATGGCGATAATGATTTGTGTGAAGCGAAGAGGTTGGTGGGTGACCGGATGCTGCTCGCCGGCAATATTCCATCACAAAAATTTCACCTGCAATCCTTCAAGATTACCGACGTTCGCGACATGGTCAAAAAAGCTATAGATGAAGGCGCGCCAGGCGGCGGCTTTTTCCTGAAAACTACCGGAGGACACGTTGGATATGGCAAAAACCGGGAGCAGAGAGTCAAATCTATACAATGCACTCTGGCCATGATCGAGGCGTGGCGGGAGTTTGGTCGGTAGACTGCTTGTTGTTTATGCTGATCCCCCACACCGGCTGGCTGAAAACCTTAATTTACATTGGCTGCGCGAGCTTCCCGCTCCCAAGCGGGCATGGCCACGCCAGATGGATGATCTGGGCAAGCTGGACTTTGATGTTTCTTATTCACCAGTTGCCGCCTGGGGGAAAATTTTTGTGCCTTCCAATGTTACCGATAGCGTTACAGCATACAGAATCGAAGATGGTTCGAAGGTCTGGCGCTTCTATGCGGACGGGCTGGTGCGCCTTGCACCCGCAGCGGCAAACTTGTAGTTATTGACAGGCATGGAGGTGATGTTCTCTGGACGCGCGAGGCCGAGATCGGCTTCAGACATAATGCCATTATTTCAGGCGGGGGGGGATATACCACCTGGATGCAGTGAATCAGCGATCTTTCAGGCGGCTGAAGCGCCGGGGAGAGGTGCCGGATGAATTCAGGATGCTGGCTCTCGATATTCATACCGGTGAAGAAAAATGGAGGGTTGATTCGGGTGTATTCGGAACCTGGCTAAGTTATTCCGAGGAACATGATATTCTTATCCAGGGGGGAAGGCCGGGAGGCGGTAAAAGAATGCCGGGGGATGAGCCTGGAGATAGGATATCGGCTTACCGGGGAAGGGACGGTTCTCTTTCATGGAAAAAAGGGTTGGATGGATACAGAGGCCCTCTGGCCATAGGGGGAGATACTCTTTACCTGCCGGCGCCGGGGCGGAGCCGGGAAGGGGCCGGCGCTCTAAATTTGCTGACCGGAAAAAGAAAAATGCGCAAGCAGCCTCACACCGGCAGCATCAAGGAATGGAACTACACCCGTTATTATGGATGCGGAGCTCACAACGTGAGTGAACATCTGATTACTTTCCGTGCCGGCGCTGCAGGTTTTTTAGATATGGAGAACGATTCCGGCATCGGGATTTTCAGCGGTTTTCGTTCGGGCTGCACTGATAATCTCATTGCTGCTGACGGGGTCCTGAGCGCTCCGGATTATACACGCACATGCACTTGCTCCTTTGCGCACCAGACCTCCCTTGGCTTGATCCATATGCCGCATGATAAAAATATTGAGGCCTGGACCCGCTATTCAGCTGCAGCGCCTGATCCTGAAGGTTTCGCCCTTAACTTCGGCGCTCCGGGGCGGCGTGTGGATATTGAAGGCAACGGGCTGATTTGGTACGATGAACCCGGCGCCACCCGACGCCATCCTTCGGTTATATTGGAGAATGAAGACGGTATTGACTGGGTGGCTGCTTCTTTTCGGGAGATGGAAGGGAAAATCGAAGTTGATGACCTGCTGGATGGAGTATACGAAATCAGACTGCATTTTGCCGAGCTTGATGAGAGTGCGGCACCGGAGGACAGGGTTTTCGTCGTGGTTGTAGGTGGAGAAGAAGTCCTCACGGATTTTGATATTGTGCGGGAAGCTGAAGGAGCGTTGCGGGGGGTGGTGAGAAGCTTTTATACTGAATCGGAAGGAAATGCTATAGAAATAGAACTGAGAGGAAAAGATAGATCACGGCTGGACCCTGCAATAAACGGCATAGAACTCAGGAAAATCAACGACAATTATTCCCAGACGGCAATTTTGTCTGACTGAGAAGGGAATCCTCAGCGAACCCGTAAGACCTCAACATTTACTTCTCGCAGAGGCACCGCCGAAGACGCGCCCGACAGTGGAAATACGTGGCGGTGGCGGATCAAAGAGGGCGCAGCCCCCGGTGCCATAAATGCCGTGGATTTGATTTTGCGGCTGGGGAGTGTGTGCGTCGTGCTGCAGAACGATGGTTCGCCCTTTCACCGTGCGAATTAGAGTGGTGTTCATATTACCGCGGTAGTCGAGCCTGGCCAGCGGTTCGTAAGTTTCCGGGTCCAGATTCGTCAGTTCACGGGCCTTAGCGCCGTAGTTGAAATCGCTACCCTCCATCGAGACCATGTAATCGAAACGATCACCGCGGTTGATATCCATTACCTGTGCGACCGGTCCCAGTCCCTGGGTAGGATAGATATTGCCCCGGCGTTCGGCAAAGGCCTTCAGCCACCACCAGTCGGTATAAATGCCGCTGCCCAAAGTTCCCTTTTTCTGGGATCCAAGGCAATTGGCGACCTTGCTGGTGTTGTAGGCTCCTTCGCAGTGGACGATATCGCCGAAGAACCCAGCCTTGGCCATCATTATCGTCTGAAAAGTGCAGGATCATTAAATGTGTCGCGAATATAACCGACTGAATAGTGATCTCTCACACAGGACTGAAATACCGCTGTGCTCCACAGATAGCAGTATAAATCATGAGTGTCATCGCCTAAAATCAATTCACGCTGTTCATACCAGGCTTTCACTCGTCGCGAGGAAACACGGCGGATGGCGCTTATAGCCTGCTCGTAATGATGTGGGAGTTGTTTGCACAGATTCAACAGCACCAGAGCCCAATCACCGTCGGTACAAAAAGTTCGCGGTACGTTATCATGGGCATGTTCCCATTCCAGATTAAAAAGGCGTTGGATAAGCATCTCAGGTTGAGGATAGGGCAAACGACCTGCATCGAAAGCGCTGAGTACGTGAAATATACAGCTGATCACGTTTTTTGCTGGTGCATCGGGCTCGCACCAGGTCTCCAGAGGGTGATTGGGATTTAGGCGGGAGGCTATGTTGTAAACAAAAACCTCAATCCATTGAGCACTGACGCTTCCACTCGCCAGCAGAGGGATGGTTCCTCCGCAGAGTTCCTTATGTGTACTGGTCCAGTCATGTTTTTTGAGCCAGGTGGATAGCTCCGGCGGCTCGGTTGGGGCTAGTGGTGCGATATCCCGGGGGATGGGCTCACCAAGCATGTTCAACACGCCGATGACCATATGCGCTGCGTGTCCCGGTCCCGACCCACCATCGAACAGCCCATCCCGTCCGCGAAGGGCCAGGATACGGTCAGCTGCCTCAGTGCGTTGTTCCCGGCTCTGGGGTAAGGTACCCAATGCGTCCATGATGTTGACTGCGCCTGTGAGGCCATATAAAGCCTCAGGGCCGTTCCGCTCCAGCGAATAGCTGAACGTGGTATTGGAACAGCGTCGCTTGAGCAATTCCTCCGCAAATTCTTGTTTCAGTTCTGAGATGTTAAGAGTTACCATTTGTTTTCTCCCGTATATTAAAATTCCTGGAAACCGCCAATGCATAACCGAATTAAATATTAATATATCCCAATTGCACAGGAGATTACAAACACAATTAAGGGAATTCTGACTATATTTCACTTACTTGCACTGATACATGAATCCGGATACAATAGTAAAATCGATCTCCCGCAGGAAGTTTTTATCCGGAGGCAAGATAAAATGCCCGCAGTATTGCTCGCAGATAAGTTAGCTGACAAAGCAATTGAAGTTCTTGAAGATGCAGGATTTAAAGTGATTAATAAACCGGGGCTGAGTCCTGACGAGCTCAAAGAAGCGGCGAAAAAGGTGGAAGGGATTATTTGCCGCTCCGGTGTACAATTGACTAATGAGATATTTGAGGCTGCCGATTCTCTGTGTGCTGTCTGCCGTGCCGGCGTGGGTGTTGATAACATCGATATTGAAGCTGCTTCCAGGAAGGGTGTAGTCGTAATGAATACGCCCGGAGCCAATACTATAAGCACGGCCGAACATACATTTGCTTTGATGCTGGCTTTATCCCGCAATATTGGGCCTGCCTACATCTCTATGCGTGCCGGGAGGTGGGATAGGAAGAAGTTAACCGGTGATGAGCTCAGCGGTACAACCCTCGGCGTGATTGGTTTAGGGCGAGTGGGGCAGGCGGTTGCACGCAGAGCCGCTGCCTTTGAAATGGAGGTTTTAGGATACGACCCCTATATATCTGAAAAGGCAGCATCAAAGTTAGGCATTCAGTTGCATAATAATTTAGATGACATTTTGAAAAAAAGTGACTATCTCACCATTCATATACCTAAAAGTGATGAGACTACGGGCCTTATCGGACGCAAACAGATAGCGATGATGAAACCTTCCGCACGCATAATAAACTGTGCACGGGGGCAGGTTGTTGATATGGAAGCGGTCGTCGAAGCCGTGAATGAAGGTGAATTGGGGGGCGGGGCTTTTGATGTGTATACCAGTGAACCGCCCGGTGATTTTTCTTTCGCTCATAATGATAAAATACTTGCTACTCCTCATCTTGGCGCATCTACCGAAGCGGCCCAAATCGCCGTAGGTGTACAGGCCGCCGTCCAGATGGTCGATGCCATTGAAAATGAAGATTATAACAATGCGCTGAATATAACTCCCGTGCCGCCGGAAGAGATGGCACGGTTGGCGCCGTTCTGTGAACTTGCCGAAAAACTTGGTAAATGTCTGGGCTGCTTAAATTGGGGACGCGCTCAATCTCTTGAAGTTATATGCAGCGGTGAACTTGCTCAGCATAACATAAGCCCTATTGAAGATAATGCTGTCATGGGCTTATTGAAAACGATGAGCGAGGATGATTTAAACATCGTCAGTGCTCCTTATCTGGCGCAAGAAAGAGGGCTTGAAACGAGTTGCACCAGTTCTAATAAAACCGAAGGCGGTTTTACTAATTTAATCGAGCTGCGGCTCCACACCGATCAAGGCGTAAGAAAAGCGGCTGGAGCTGTGCTGGGGAAAAAACACCCCAGAATCGTTAAAGTAGAAAAATATCATACCGAGGTGCTGCCGGAAGGTAATCTCTTATTAGTATTCGGGAAAGACAAGCCGGGGTTGATAGGTACGATCGGTGAAAAATTGGGGGAAGGTGGTATAAACATTGCACGTATGACATTCGGGCGTGAGCAAGCCGGTGGCAGCGCTATGCTGGCGCTCAACTTGGACAGCCCTTGTGATAATGAGGCGGTAGGAATGATAGAAAACATCGAAAGTGTTGTCAGTGCTACACAAATTAAATTTTAAGGATAATTTTTAACAGTTTCAGGAGACTTTATGCCCCCGCAAATAAGTGATTTAGCTGATAGATTGCAGAAAATGCGGGATTCACTTTGACATTCCAGGTAAGCTGGATGAACTCGAAGATTTGGAATCCCGTATGAAAAAACAGGATTTTTGGAATAATCAGGACCATGCGCAAAAAGTTATCAAACGCATGAAATTTGTGAAAGGAATATGTGAACCGATCGAAAAGGTGGCTGGTGAAATTGAAGAACTCGAGGTCCTCCAGGAATTGGCCGCTGAAGAAGATGACGAGATGACCAGAGTTGAGGTAGCCGACAGGATCAGCCGGTTAGAAGACGAATTGGAAGAATTGGAACTGAGAAGCATGCTGGGTGAGCCCGAGGACGATAATAACGCGTTTCTGAGTGTCCATGCCGGAGCGGGCGGCACCGAAAGCTGTGACTGGGCCGATATGCTTATGCGCATGTATGCACGATGGGCTGAAAAGGAAGGATACGGACTCGAACTCATCGATCGCCGTGAAGGTGAGGAGGCTGGAATAAGAAGCGCTACTATCAGAGTCAAAGGCGAATTGGCATTCGGCTATTTGAAGTCCGAAATCGGCGTTCACCGCCTGGTCCGTATTTCGCCTTTCGATTCCAGCAGCCGCCGTCATACTTCTTTCGCTGCTGTAGATGTTGTACCGGAATTCGATGATAATGCGGAAATAGAGTTGAATGAAAGCGACATAGAAATGGACTTCACCCGCTCCAGCGGCCCCGGCGGACAGCATGTCAATAAAGTTGCTACGGCGGTAAGGCTCAAACATATCCCCACCGGTATAACCGTTCATTGTCAAAGTGAACGGTCTCAACACAAAAACAGGCGTATGGCGGAAAGCATACTAAAATCTAAACTTCATCAATTAGAAAAACAAAAACGTGAAGAGACTCTCGAACAACTCTATGACGACAAAGGTGAGATAGCCTGGGGCAGCCAAATCAGGTCTTATGTATTGCACCCATACCAGATGGTGAAAGACACTCGCACAGGCTGTGAAACAGGGGATACTGATTCCGTGCTCGACGGGGATATCTGGCAGTTCATGGAAGCTTATTTGAGATTCCAACTAACTGAAAAGTCGGGAAACTAAAATTGTAAATTTTTATTGAAACCTGTAGCATCACCACCGGCTCGGTGGTGAGAGGATAACGGGGATCATTGAATATTTGCGTAATGTTAATTCTCAAGATAATAGAAAAGGAGTAAGTTGATATGAGATCAGCTACCGAATACAAAGAGAGGCTTATTGGACGGATCCTCAAGGATATGGAAAAGGTGACAGAAAGCCAAATCCAGGAAGCCCTGGCCATCCAGAAAGAAAAGGGCGGTATTATTGGGCGTATATTAGTAGGGCTTGAGCATATTACTGAAGAAGACCTGCGATTAGCTCTGGCCAGGCAAAGCGGTATGGAAATTGTCAGCCTCGATGATATTGAAATCCCGGAAACTATCATCAACCGTGTTTCCGCGCCTATAGCCCATGCTTATCAAATTATACCTATAGATTATGAAGATGGGGTACTAAAAGTCGCTCTAGGCGATCCTACGGAAGTAAAGACACTTGACGATCTTCGGTTTTTGCTGGATGTCGAGGTAGAGGGGGCTGTCGCGGGTAAAGACAGCATTATGAGAATGCTGGATAAATATTATACGGAAGACGAAGAGGATATGGAGAGTGTGTTGCATGACATTAATGTTGAATTTGGTGAGGAAGAGAACTTCGGTAACTCTGAAGAAGAGTCTATCGACTTAGAAAGCCTCGAAGAGATGTCCCAAACCGCACCCGTAAGACGCCTTTTGAACTTAGTGCTTTTGCAAGCGATCCAGGACCGTGCAAGTGACATACATTTTGAACCTTTTGAAGACGAGTTCAAGATACGCTATAGGGTCGATGGTGTGCTTTATGAGATGGTGCCGCCGCCGCGGCATCTCCACATACCTATTTCCACGCGAATCAAAGCTATGTCTGGATTAGATATTGCTGAA
>PUNP01000375.1 GCA_003551785.1 Candidatus Brocadiaceae bacterium
ATAGCACGATCAATGATCTGGTACGCGTCCTCCGCGTTGGTCTTGCCACCAAACATCATGCATCCAAGACACAATTGACTTACTTTTACTCCTGTTCTTCCTAAGTTCCGGTAATCCATTACATTTTCTCCTTATTAATAAAGTTTCTTTTTGGTTCTCTTTCAGTTTCGCGGATGAAATCGCGATTAAAAAGCTTTGCCCCATAAATCGCCTTTTTTATTTGTTAGTGGCAATGAATCGACTGTAGGGGCGAATGGCAGTTCGCCCCGAATTAAAAAATTTTGCTTTGAGTATCAGTCAACCGGTTCAATACGATACAAAGCACCATCGGTATGATCGGTAAGTACATAAATGTTGCCGTCCGGGCCTTCACGCACGTCACGGATGCGTCCGAGTTCGCCGAGGAGCAATTCTTCGTCATGGAACACTTCATACTGTCCTTCATAATCGTCGACGACCAGGCGGCGTATTCGTTCGCTGGCCAGCCCGCCGGCAAGTAAATTGCCTTCCCAGCGGTCAAATCTGTCAGTGGTGACCATAGCGAGTCCGGAAGGGGGGTGCGTCGGGCCGAAATCATAAACTGGTTCGGTTATCCCTTTCATACGCCGGGCCTTTGCATCAGGAAACTGTTCCTGTGTGCCGTAGTCTAACCCCTGAGTGACCACCGGCCATCCGTAGTTGTTGCCGGGTTCGATCAGATGGAGCAGGTCTCCGCCGCGCGGCCCATGTTCGGTGGCCCATACCGCATCCGTTTCAGGATCGACCAGAAGCCCCTGGATATTCCTATGTCCGTAGGAATAAATTTCATCAAGCACATCTTCGTCATCGACGAAGGGGTTGTCTTCAGGAACCGAACCGTCATCATTTAAACGGATGACTGTCCCGGCATGATCACCGGTGTCCTGTGCTCTGGGCGGTTCCGGGCCGCGGTCACCGATGCTCACCAACAATGTGCCGTCGCTCAGCCATGCTATTCGCGATCCGTAGTGTCGTCCCGGGCTTGAGTAGCGGTTCTGCACAAACAACTGTTCGGTATCGACCTCGAAACATACCTCACTAATCCCTGTATTTATCCAATGTAATAGCAAAACCAGTCGATGTCAACATTTTTTTCAGTTTTTACATTACATTACGTCGTTGGTTTGTGAAATGGGGGGGGATGTTCGACTTTATTACGTCACCGTAGGGGCGACCGGCTGGTCGCCCCTGCGGTGAGGGGATAAAAAAAGTTCTTTGTGTCGTGTGCAGGGTTGGCGAACAGCCATTCGCCCCACAGTATCCGATCGTGAAGGTGCTGTCTGGTCGTGAAGCTAATCTCCGGACAAAATCCACATCCGCCGGTTACTGTTCTGTTTTCAGCTCGGAGTAGCACACATCTTCCCGAAAAAAGTCTTTCCCTCCTATGGGACCCCAGCTCCCGGCTTGATAATTGGGGAACATCGGATCGGGCTGATTGTTCCAGTATTCAAGGATGGGCATAACGTATTCCCACGCCAGCCTTATCTCCTCACTGCCGGCGAAAAGGGAAGGATCGCCGGCTATAGCGTCCAGTATCAGGCGTTCGTAAGCTTCCGGTGACTGGCTGCTGAAGCGCGAGCTGTAGGGCAATTCCATATCGACGGCCGAGAGGTTCATTTTCAGTCCGGGGCTTTTACTGGTTATCCGCATGGCGATCCGTTCCTCGGGCTGAACGTGTATTTTGAGCATATTAGGAGCCGGGTTTTCGCTGCCGAAGGGAGCGAACAGGTTGTGGGGGACTTCTTTGAATTCGATCGCCACCTCGGTGAGTTTACGTTCAAGCCTCTTGCCGGTGGACAGATAAAACGGTACACCGTTCCAGCGCCAGTTGTTGATGTAAGCCCGTATAGCGACGAACGTTTCCGTGCGGGAATCCGGATCAATCCCTTTTTCACTCCGGTAAGCCACGGCTTTTTCCCCCTCGACCTTGCCCGCATCGTATTGTCCTCTGATCACGGCGCAGCGCAATTCTTCTTCAGACAGGGGGGAGAGAGCCCCCAGCAGCTTGGCTTTTTCCGAGCGTACGGATGCGGCTTTCATGCCGGTCGGCGGTTCCATGGCAAAGAGCGCCAGCAGTTGCAGGACGTGGTTCTGCATCACGTCCCGCAGCGCACCGGCGGAGTCGAAATATTTCGCCCGACTGCCCACCCCGTCCGATTCCGCCACCGTGATGTGAACGTTTTTAACATACCGGCTGTTCCACACCGGTTCAAAAATAGAGTTGGCAAAGCGCAAAACCATGATATTTTGTACGGTTTCTTTGCCGAGGTAATGGTCAATTCGAAATATCTGATTCTCTTCCAGCCCCTTCAACAGCCCGGCGTTGAGCGCGCAGGCGGAATCAAGATCATGCCCGAACGGTTTTTCCATCACGACGCGGTGGAAGCCCTTGTTTTCAGCTTCCGCTGGTGTGCGTCGCTCCAGAAGTGCCGTCTCCTGGAGGCGGCCGATCAAACCAGAGGCCGTTTCGGGCGGGACGGCAAAATAAAATAACCTGTTCTGAGCAGGCCCGGTATGCACCTCTAAACTGTCGAGTTCCTTTCTGAGTGCGGTCAAATCCGATGTGGTGCCGTAGTCGCCCCGGCAGTATATCGTATTCTCCAGCAGCCGCTCCAGGGCGTCAGGATGTTCTTGAGGAGTAATCCTTGAATGTCGTTCCAGGCTCACCCTCATATGTTGTCGAAAGGACCTGGTAGAGAAACCGGAGCGGGCGTAGCCAATTAAATGAAAGCGGCGCGGAAGACGTCCTTCGGCCGTGAGGTTGAACAGTGCCGGAACGATTTTCCTTGTTGTAAGGTCACCGCTGGCCCCGAAAATCACGATCACACAGGATTCGGGCAAATTATCTGTCGCTTCGTACATGTGTTACCTGGATAGAAGATGATTTTTGTGAACGTTAAAAAAATCTGTCGCTAGGGGGCGGCCGAAAAGGTGCAGGCGTAATGTATGACAGGCATCCTTGCCTCACTATACAGCTTATGTTGCACCTTTTCGGCCAAGCCCCCCCCCAGTCGTAAGTCGCTAGTCGCTGGTCCTCTGTTCCCCGAGCCGAACGCGCAACAGACATGAAGGTCTGCTTTACCCATCATCGACAATTTTTGTCGATAGGGGAATAATAACCGCCCCTGTGTCTCCGCGCTTTATTTTTGAGCATCATCGGGTCGGGATTCCTGACCGGAACTCGGGTGTACCGCCGGTGGTGGTATTTAAACGGAAAAGCGCACCGGCCCCTTCACCACCCGCCGCTCTGTTTTCGCCGCCGGCGGTGGTGATATAAAGATGCTCGTAATCAGCTCCGCCGAAACTCAGGCTCGTCACTTTGTTGGCGGACAGCCTGACCCTCTCCTGTTCATGTCCATCGGGACTATAACGGACAATGCATCCGCCTTCCCACAGAGCCGACCATACATGTCCCTGGCAGTCGACGGTCATCCCATCGGGCCTGCCTTCTCCCCGGACAGTGACAAAAACCCGTCGGTTACTGATCTCTCCGGTGGTTCTGTCGTAGTCGTAAAGGAAGATGGAATGCCGGCGGGTGTCGGTATGGTAAAATCCGCGGCCGTCCGGAGTAAATCCCATCCCGTTCGATGTGCCCACGTCTTCAAGAACTACATGTATTGTGCCGTCGGTCTCGAGACGGTACAGCCTGCCGGCGTGGGAATCGGAGGACATCGTGCCGCAGAATACGCGCCCCTGCGGATCGGCGATCACATCGTTGAACCGCGAGTCCCGTTCCCGAGGCAGTTCATCCACGACATTCTTTATCTCTCCGGCATCCCAAAGATACACGGCCCCACGTGCTCCGAAAAGCAGCAGTTCGCCGCTTTCCTGGAGTGTGAATCCGCCAATGGCTTCCTCTGATTCGTAAGCGATTTCACTGTGCAGGGTCTCGGGATAAAACCGCATCAAAGTGCCGGATGGGATATCGACCCAGTAAAGGCACTCCTGGTTCGGATGCCAGAGCGGGTTCTCCCCGATCCGGCAGCGCGTGTCAGCTATTGGAGATATTTCAATGTTTTCCATGATCTGTGATTTGCAAATAAAATTTTTCGCCGCTGTGCTGCACTGCTCCTTCGGCTCAGTTCACTCTCCCGGGACACCAGGCCCCGGCCCAGTTGCTTTGACCCGTTGCCTGTTTACCAACAACCAGCAACTCGGTGGCGATGTTCATTTGAGTTCAAAATATTTTGACTTTCAAACCATCCGCAAAGTTGAAGGACCGCCATCAAAAACACCGCTAAGGGCTTAAATAGCACTCAAAATGAGCGTAAAGGCTTTTTCTAAAAAGGTTTGGTGTGGTTAAACCAAAAAATCGTTGAAGTTTTACCTACCACTTCTAAGAAATATATTTGATGAAAAACAGATATGATAGTAAAATGCCGGAGTGAAAATGTCAAGGTTAAACTCCCGCACTCAATCCTGTTTTATATTTCTATGTGCATTACTGCTTTCATTTACAACAAATTAAGTGAATATCCGATCCTCATCGCTGCCAACAGGGATGAATCTTACTCACGGGTGGCAGCCACGCCCCTCGTGTGGGGTAAAAAAACAAAATTCCTTGCCCCGAAAGACGTTAAACGTGGCGGAACCTGGATTGGATGCAATGGCACGAATTTTGCTGTCGCCTTAAATAACCGCTATACCAATAAGCCGGAAAATCCCCAATGCCGGTCCCGGGGCCTGCTTGCGGCGGAGTTACTTCAACAGCTCAGTGCCACCAGGGCTGGGAAATTACTGCAAATGTCAGTTAAAAAATATGAGTATAACCCTTTCAACGTCCTGTGCCTGTTTTCTGACCATTCTTTCGTTGCTTATTATGAGGGCGTTTCCTTAACTTTCCAGCCAATAACTTCGGGTGTTCATGCTATAACTGATTCTCAACTTGACACGCACGATTCCCCGCGAGTACGGCAGGCTGTCACTGGAATTCATGAAATATTACACAAGGCCTCTTCCCCGGCAAATCGGCATGTGAGTGAAAGGATCAATTTCATCATCAATTCACTGCAAAAATTGTGTGCGTGGCATGACCGGGAAAATACGGATGGAAGTATCTGTCTGCATGGTAAACGGGCCGGAACGGTTTCATCAACTATAATTGCATTAGGCGCCCAGGGCCATAAAGGCCGTTTTTTCCATGCCGACGGCCCCCCATGTTGTACTCCTTATGAGGATTTCTCCGATTTGATGGATGAACTCTGAAGTGATACACGGTAAGTTATCAGGTAAATATTAAGTGAATATTTACGGTTGAGGCTCGATCCGGGGGGACGTAAGGTAAAAAACGGAACCGGTTGTTATAACCGATTCCGTTAGGGAATGGAGATGAAGAGGAATGGGAGTCGGACCGAGGCAAGTCAATGTCAATCAATGCCTTACCTCAATGATGAGGCCCAGGTATCCCTTAGAAGCACGTTTTTAGTAACCGTTAAGCTTTGTCGGAGAAAAGAATTTCGCGTATTCTGTGGGGTACTGGTGGTCTTTAGAAACTCTTGACAAAGTGGATAACCGTAGCATGATAAGTAACGCACCAGATGCGAGGGGAACCTGGCGATTAATAAGACTTACGACAAAGTTTGGTATCAAGCTTAACGGTTACATCAAAAACACCGCTAAGGGCATAAATAGCACTCAAAATAAGCATAAGTGCTTTTTGTAAAAAGGTTTGACGTGGTTAACCCAAAAAATCGTTGGCACTCGAAGGCGTTGGTTTTCGGGAAAACACCAGATAGATTCCCACGGCGATCATGGGCAGGGACAGAACCTGGCCCATGGTCAGTAAATCAAAGGCCACGTATCCGAGGTGGGGATCGGGCTGGCGGAAAAATTCCACGAAAAAACGGAAACAGCCGTAAAGAAGCAGGAAAAGGCCGAGTACAGTTCCCCTTGCTCGTGTCTTTTGGGAAAAAAGCCAGAGGACGGCAAATAAAACGGCACCTTCCAGCAGCGCCTGATAAAGTTGGGAAGGATGTCGGGGCACGCTCCCGGCTTCCGGTGCGGGGAAAACCATTGCCCATGGCACGCTGCTCGGCCGGCCCCAGAGTTCTCCGTTGATGAAATTGCCGATGCGCCCCGCAAACAAGCCCGGCGGGGCCAGGGGCGCTATAAAGTCACCTAACTCCAGGATGTTGAAGCGGTTCCACCGGGCAAAAATGACGCCCGCAACAACGATACCGAGCAAACCCCCATGAAAAGACATTCCGCCCCGCCAAACCGTAAAGACCGATAACGGGTCATGGATCAGTAAGGAGGGATTGTAAAAGAGCACGTAGCCCAGTCTTGCCCCGACCACCAGCCCCGCAATTGCATAGATAAGCAGGTTCTGAAACTGGGCGGGAGTCAGGGGAGAGTGTTTTTTCGAGGCCCGTTTGGTGCCGAGAATAAAGGCGGCGGCAAAGCCGATAAGATACATCAGACCATACCATCGCACCTCCAGCGGGCCGATGCTGAAGGCTACAGGATCGATTTCAGGTAATACAATCATTGATCAACCTCCTTCTCTTCTGCTTGAGTTATACAATGCAAAGTAAGCGTTCAGTGAAACTCCCGCAGCTTATCACCACCATCTCAGGGCGTAGTGAAGCGGCGTAGCCCACTGAGGACTTACGTCATTTCCGTGATAGGATCAAGTGGTGTCACCAATTCAAAGAACATAATATATGTCTAAAAACACCATTAGTGAGCCAGTGGCGATTCTGGCAGGCTTGAAATCAGCATCGTGCGGTATATAATGTTATAATTCACTATGTATGTTTCTGTCTAATCCTTAAACGCGTTTTTTGAGGGGTGTTTTAAGGTTCTAAGGTTTTAGAAAGAATTTTTAATTGTTAATTCTAATTATCATGAACGGCATTATTCCGTCTGCCAACGCAGTGAAAGGCCATTGGGGCGGACCGAGGTAAATGTCTCGGCCTGAAATAGCTAATCAATTACGCCATGACCGTGATTACGAAGGAGAAGAACCTGATCGAACTTCCGAAATGCTTCAAACCTGGGAAGCACTGTCAACAATGTTGCAAAGTGTTGATTGTAAAGATGTAATGCAGGGGGGCAGTGACCTTGGCAATATGATAAAAGCTGCCCAAAAAACATGGGCCGGACTGCGTGAAAGAGGGGTTACGCAAGGGCAGGAATCCGTTGCTGAGTATTTGCAGCAGTTGAAGTATTCTCTGGATGAGTTCCAGGAAATGGCAGAGCTTTAGATGCGGATTGGATATGTCTGAGCGCTTCCCTAACATAACGCGGGTCCCTTGGTTTTGCCGGGCGTGGGGTATAAATATTCTTTATCTGGTTGGTTTGGCCGTCGAATCCCCACAAGCCAACACGGATGTCCTGGAAGGTTGAGAGAAATTTTTGAGCTGAAGATAGTCGCTTTGTTGGTAATACAAGTATGCTGACATTGGCACCACTGAAAACGCGTGAAATATGCAGGTTAATGGAGACATATTGAGGCGTTCGTCTAAAAACAGGATTTAAGGCCCGAATCAATATTCGGGCGTTAAATATCTCCAACGATTTTCCCCTGAATTTTAGTTCGCCAGCCAGAGACGGATTTTCAAAAGAAGCCGCTCCGGGGCTGTGAGCTGTGAGCGTTCTTCGAGCAGCTCCGCCAGAACGTCTGGGCGATCGGTTATGATGTTGTCCACACCCATTTCTATGAATTTCGCCATCTCTCTGCGGTCATTGACGGTCCATACGTGAAGCTCGTGCCCGTGTTCTCTTGCTAATTTTATGTCATCCACAGAAGTTATTGCAGCCCGCAGGCTCAGAGCGTCTATAATGCTGCGATCAATATCTCCTATGGCCGTATGCACAAAAAGAGCGGTGCGGAGACGGGGTTCAAGACGTCTTACCTGTTTGAGTATTTCAGGTGAAAGGGCGCCGACAATTGTCCGGTCAACATATTCCCCGTCCTGCAGCTCTTCAACCACCTTTTGCGGGAGATCGGGAGTTTGGGGGCTTGGTTTGATTTCAAGATACAGCCTGGCATGCTCTCCAATCGTATCAATCGCCTCTTCCAGAGTTGGTATCCGCACATCAGCGAAGCGGGGGTGGAACCAGGAGCCAACGTCCAGGCGGCGTACCTGTTCCAGGTCAAATTCCCACACCGGTCGTGGTATTCCGGCCACCCTTCTCAAATCGCTGTCATGCAGTAGTACAGGCACCCCATCAGCCGTCTGGCGAACGTCGCCCTCCACATAATCGGCGCCGTCCTCTATCGCGCGCTTGATTGCGGGTATAGTGTTTTCAGGGGCCAGCATGGAACTTCCCCGATGGGCACTTACCTCCACCCGGTCATCAAAGTCAAAAAAAGTGTGAATGATAAGCCCGGCCTGACCGAAAGCGAAAACCGGCAAAGCCAGAACAAGACACAAAACTACCAGTCGGCTGTAGGGAATCGCGTCGGTCTGCTGGGAGGGTGGCGGTGAAGAAAAACTGTGGTTGTCCCGGTAGATATTAAAGATAAGGAGGCTGTTGGCAGCCGTGCTCAAAAAACTTAAAAAAATTGATATTATTATGTAGCCGCCCATAACCCCCAATACTCCCCCAATGAGGATATGGCTATTCTCAGGGAGTATCCCCAGCAAAAAGGTTGCCAGTACCTCGAAAAAAAACGTTGCCAGTGCGGATAGGATGGGAATCATCAGCGCGACCCCGATGACAAGTGCCGCTATACGCTTCTTGTACCCTTTTGAGAGGTTGGCGCTCGTTTTAAGGGCGCGCACTGGAGATGTTTTTTCAAGAAGAAGAATTGGGAGAGCTGTAAACCATCGCAGGTAAAGAAGCCCGCTGCATATAGCTATACCACAGACTGGGAAAACGGCCAAACCGATAAATATCCAGAAAACTCCCGGTTGATATGTGAAAACATAGTATGGATCATATTCGCCCAAAACCAGGTGCCAGATGCTCCCTAACATAACCAGAAAAGGAGCGGCCGCTAGTAAATGTGCAGTTACTTGTATAATTGCCAGCTTGAGCAGAACCATGCTCCTTCGCGCCCCCTGAATCAGTGCGCCTGCCGCAGCACGACAACTGCCTGTTCGGGGA
>PUNP01000799.1 GCA_003551785.1 Candidatus Brocadiaceae bacterium
AATAAGGAGTTCCTGAAAAAACGTCTCCGGCGTCCAGCAGCAAAACATCCCCTGCCAATTCACGCTGGGCGTCAACCGTTTTACCCAGGGCCGCCAGTTCTTCGACGTGAGAATGGATATCGTTGGTGTGCAGAATAGTTATTTGTCGCTGCGTGGGGCGCGCACAGGAGAATAGCAGCAGGATAAACGCGGCACACATCGTTTTCTGAAATTTTTTATTCATTATGGTTCCTTAATCGAGAGTAATTGGTTCATTCCACCTGTTTTTGTGGTTCGGAATACCTCCCGCAGGGCTGGGCGGCGGCGGATCATCTTCTGCGTTGCCGATCGGCGCCGACCTGACAAGGTCCGGCTTCTCACTGCAACTTGCGTCTGAAACACCGGCGCTCCGGCTGAATCCATAAAAACAAGTGGAATGAACCGATATTCGGAATAGCTCACTCATCTACCGTCTGCTGCACAGCCGTTGACACGAGCTCGATACCGCTCAGAACAGGTTCAAGCACTGATCCGTCGCTCCCGGTCAGTTGAACGGTCATGCTGCCGTCTTCGACATCGATAGAAAACTCTTTCACCAATCCGTAAAAAGGCTTGCCGGTTGCTTCTACGATATCAAATGCTTCGAGCACCTTTTCACCGTCAATCAGCACATCAAACGTTCTGTCCCCGGGCTTGATATTATTGTCCAGTTCGGCAAAAAACAGACGGATTCTATAGTTAGTGTTCAGAAGGTCGGTGATAGTGACTTCTCCGTTTCCTTCCCTTTTGGAAGCAAATATCCAGTCGATATCACCGGCGTTACCGTTTTGCATCACCGATGCATGTCGCCGGTGGGTTCCCTCGGCTTCATGCCAAACGATTCCCTCCTTGTCCACGCGCCGTCCCGGTGCACCGAAGTTGATGCCGTATCTTTCCGGATCGCGAAATGCTCCATCATAACGTGTCCAGAACTCGATGTGCGGGGCATCCGGCATATGGATCAGCCCCAGCGATGTCTGCAGCGCGTAAGCGCACGAGCAGGTGCGGGTGTAGTCCGGGGAGTTCAGCACGCCGTCGGCGGCTATCAGGTTATTGGTGCAGCCGGAGCGGACACCGGATAGGGTTCCGGTGCCTGAATCGTTTTTCAGGTCGAAATAACCTGCATAGCCGGAACGAAAGGTAATCAAGTGTTCGCTGACATTATGGCTGCCGCATCCGTAACGTCTGCGGTAAGCCCAGTCTGAATTTTGTCCCGTTATTTCGTCTTTCCGCTTTTGAATTTCTCCACTGTTCAGATCAAGGCGCCGGCCTCTTCCGCTGCGGCCTGATGGCGGCAGGAAAATGCTGTCCGTGCTAATAGAAATCGGCCCCCAGTAGTTGAAGGGGAGGGCATGTTTCCAGGTCTTCGAGCCATCCTCCACGCAGTAAGCCGCAATCCGGTCTCCGGGTTCATCGCCCGGGGTACGCAGTCCACCGGGGCGTCCGCCGTGTATCAGGGCATTGGCCGATTCTGCATAACCCACCCATGTACCGAAGATATTTGTTTCCACCCGCCAGGCTTTTTCACCGGTGTGCGGATCAATAGCGAGCAGGGAAGCGTCCTGGGGTGTCTCTCCGCGCCGCTGCAATTTTTCCACGGCGGAATCTGAGAGGCCGTCCACTACATAGATCAGCCCGCCGCCGCTTGCGATAGCGTTATGACGGAACCCGATCTCCGCCCGGCGCGTCCAGAGTATCTCACCGCTGTGGCGGTCAAGGGCCACCAATTTTTTACTGGACGTGCCATTCCAGTCCCTGCTCTTGAGGTCGTACAGTGTTTTGAAAACGTCTGAATAATGCTTTTCCTGACCGAAAACCTGCGGCTCCACCGTCGAGATGACAGTATTTTCAAAAACGCTGATATGTCCCCAGTCAGGTTTACCTTCCAGTTCGTTTTCCACAGGAAGCTGGAATACGTCCACAACCCTACCGCTTTCCGGCTCGAGTCGGTAAATGGCGGTTTTGTAGCGTACATATATGGAGTCAGGCAGCGATACGAAAAAGCTGCCCAGTTGATTCGCGCCCAAGCCGTTGCGGCTGTGCAGGAAAACGGTGCTGCCCTGCTCGAAGCGGGATTCTAAATTCAGGACAGTGAAAGGGTGCCCGATGTCTGGGAATTCCTTTTTCCAGAGTTCGCGCCCGGTATATACACATCGGGCGCGTATGTCTTCAACACCCGGCATGAACAGACGGCCGCCGGCAACCTGGGGTACGGGGCCGTGCCCGTGTCTGGGCAGAACGCCATGGTTGCTTGAGCCGCCGTACCAGAGTACGCCGAGCGGGACTTTTACACGATGGTCGGGGGAGAAGTTGGTGTTGGACGGGTCCGCATACTGATGCGTCCACTGGCCCGCATCCGTGAGCGGGCCGCTGCGCTGGGCATAAACATGGTTTTGAGCGGCGCTTATTGATACGGCATCAACATCGGCCGTTTTACCGGCCCGGGCCAGGTCCATTGTCAGATCTTCATTTTGAGTTCCCAGCCACGCCGCACCACTGTAGGGCATAAGCAACTCAAGAACCGCCCCGATGGATTCTGCTTCGGGTGTTATTCCCGCACCGGCGGCATTCTCGCTCATGACGGCACTGAAAAGGTAAGGCTGTACCTTAAAATCCGTCGGGGTGGTTTCAATGACAGCGGCCCTGCGCCCGTATTTCCCAGCAGCTGCAAGTTCATCTCTGAGTGCCGCGACGGTCTTCGTTTCTTCCTCGACAACTACAACGTGCATATCGCTTTGGTGGAGAAGTTCACGGATAAGTCCTCCAGAGCCGGCTCCGAGCACAAGCGCGTATCCCCCGTCCCGACGGCGCTCCTTTAGTACCGTCTGAACGGCCTCCAGCCACCGTTCATCTCCCCTCTCGATCGGCGCCGCATTGAGATCATGCATCGTCGGCTCTCGCTTTTCGGGCCCGAAACAGTAAATATGACCGTCTTCGGTGGACAGCACGAGTCGCCCGGATGCGGAAAGTTTGTAAAACACGTTCACGGCGTTCTCGATATCCCGCCGGTGGCGTCGGGTGAAGTTGTCGCTTACTCTGTCGGTTTCAATATATACTTCGCCCTCAATCTGATCTGCAATAGCCTTCACCCGGTCGGCGAGCATGGAGTTGAGCTTCATTCCCTCTCCGCCGCCATCCACTGCGTGAACGGCGGAATTCCCGTCAGCCCTACCGCCTCGGTGATTGCTCCTGATCACTTTGCCGGTATCTCTATCGACAAAAACCGGATTCGGCCCCCTGCCTGCAGATACGACCAGCGTGTCCTGGTTAGCGGCGATATAACCTTGCGGTGAGAAGCCTCCGTAACCATAGGCTCCTCCATGCGGTACGGCTACGTAATCGGAACTGACCCTGTCATTTACCCACCGGACGGTTCCGTCTTCCGCATCAAGCGCATACAGGAATATTCCATGAATCGGCCAAATTCCGGCGGCGAAATACACCGTGCCGTTATCAACGACCGGCCCGCCGCGTGCTGCCCAAAAGTTGACGATCCGTTCATTGCCGAGCAGACGGTGATCGGATGGGCCGGCGCGGAATTTCCAGATCAAATCTCCGATTTCAGCCCCCACGCAATACAGATGACCATCATCGGAAGTGAAAAAAACACGCCCGCGCCACAGGGCGGGGGCCAGGCGCACCGGGCCGTTGGTATAGAAACGCCATATCTCCGAGCCGTCTTCGATATCATACGCGGTGACGCTGTCGGTGACGCTGGAAGGTACAAAAACTTTGCCGTAGGCGGCAACGGGAGTATAGGATACGTCGAATTCAAGCTTGCCGCGGTCATCCCACTGGTGCGGCCAGGCCCTCATCGGCTGGGGCAGTTCTCTCCTCCACTGCAGATGGAGTTCTTCGGATAATTGATGGGCGGGCGCGGCACTTCTGTCGGGACTGTATCGCCACATAGGCCACCCCTCAGCCTCTTCGGCAAGCTGAAGGTCGGTATCGAGTCCCATTTTTCCTAATGTCTGAGCGGCATATCTTTTTATCAACCAGCCTCCCTCATCCATCGTATGGCGCAGGACGTTTTTCAGCAGTGCAGCGGTTTCCTGCGGTGCGGCATCATCAGCGATCTCCAATGCTTTATCCAGGCCGACATTGTTAATTTTCTCCATGGCTTGCAGACGAAGCTTTTCGTCTACCTCCTCATCCACCACAGTATCCAAAACAAAAGATAGCACGCGCACGGATTCGGGAGCCAGTGTCCACATGATATCAATAGCCTGAGCACGTACGTGCACTGCGGGGTTTTTACGGGCTGCGGTCAAAAGGGACGGTAAGACCTTTTCCGGGTTTTTGCTCAAAATATCTGTTTCATCAATGACCCATAAGGCGTTTTTTATCTTCCCGTGGTTGGCGTAATCAGTATAATCGGTGACGAGTTTCTCGCCCTCCTCGTTCATAGGCCAATAGCCCACGAGTCCTTCTTCATCGCCGCGGAGGTTCACATCCATATCGTTTAGGGCATCTTCTCTGCTCCGTGCCCTATGCCAGAACCGCATCTTTTTTACTCTGCCATGGTACGGAAAAGCATCCGGATGGGAGGGTATGTAGAGGGGACCAGAAGGATTTGTTGTGCCGGAAGAAGGAGAAACCGACGTCTCATGCCACCGGTCATTATCCTTATCATATACGTTTAAGACCTGTGTTTCTTTCTTTCTGTCCAGCACGGCCTGCACGAAAAGCCACCGTCCGGTGATGTCGGCGATGTACGAATTGCCGTGTGTATCAGTGCGTGAACCCTCGGTGGTGATCATGAAATTCCACCCACGTCCGATATTATGCCCGACATATATCCTGTCCCCGCCGGGCCATTCCAACGGCAAATTCCATCCGTCGGCATCGGCATCTGTTTTGGCCCAGAATTCAATGGAGAAGCTTTGGAGGTCCGGTATGCACGAGGCGGGTTCGGGAACTTGGATATAGCCCCTTTTCCCGTCAAAATCCAGTTCATACGACAGTTCAGCAGCATTTAATACGCAGATCAAAGCGCCCCATAATGCAAGAACCATACCGCTCAGTGCGATATTCCGGATACGAACGCTATTGCATAAATTACTCAGCATATCTTCAAAATCTCGTTATTTTTAGTTGTTTATTCTATTCTTATTCTTTGATAAAATCAGCCGATCTCTGCGCCGCGGACTGCGCGGCGCAGAGCGTTGATTATCTGCTCTTGCAGTATACGAATACAGCGGCGTTTGACATTTGCTACATATGCACCACTGAATACGCGTGAAATAAGCGGGCTAGGAACCTGGCCGAAAAGATGCAACATAAGCCGTATAGTCGGGCAAGGTGCTTGTCATACGTATAGCACGCATCCCTGCGTGCGCTTTGGACAGGCAAGATGCCTGTCATACATTATGCCGGCACCTTTTCGGCCAAACCACCAGGGGTTTGGCCGAAAAGGCAGCAATGAGAAAATGCCACTATTCCAAGAGCAACCGCGCCCCTGCCGGGGCGCATTTATTTTTTCATCATTTATTACCCCTGGTTAAAACCAGGGGCTACCTAACCTCGCCCCGCTGGGGCGAAAACAGAGGTCTTGCCCCGAATGGGGCAAAGTACGGTAGCCTCGGGTTTCAACCCGAGGTAATGATTCACTTACAATTTTCCTACATTTTAACACAATATCAGTTTTTTTCAACATAACTGAATAAAGTCTGTTTTCATTTACACCTTTTCTGCAAAAATAATCCTTGAGGAAAATTTTATGAGCAACAAATTTGATTATTTTGATTTGCACTCTCTACTTACGTTACAATGGAGAGGATAGTTATTTAAGCTTGGTAGATTTATAAGGGGTGTAGTTTATGAAAAATTCAAATAATTCTTCTCTTGAAGTGGGAGATATGGCGGCAGCCGCGGGAGAACGTGTCAATGGTTATGTCAGTCTGTGCAGAATGGCCGATCAGCGGCCCTTGCAAGTTCCTGTCAGCATTATTAACGGGGCCAGGCCGGGGCCGGTTCTTTATCTTCAGGCGGCCAGTGACGGAAACGAGCTTAATGGCGCTGCCGTTGTGCAGCACATAATGAAAGAATTGGCTCCAGATGAGCTTAGCGGTGCCGTGATCGTTGTTCCCCTTGTAAACGTTACCGCCTTTGGCGCACATACGGCCCACAGTCCGGTCGATCGGAAAAAAATGAACCGTTGTTTTCCCGGCAAAAAAAAGGGCACCCTCAGCGAGCGTATAGCCCATTTTCTTTTTCATCATGCCGTTATTAAGGCCGATTATTGTATTGACCTGCATCAGGGGGGAGTGAACCCGATGGTGGATGAATGTCGGGTCAGGGTTAACCTGAACGAACGGATGGGGCATGAATCACTGGAACTTGCAAAGGTTTTCGGAATAGGTCATATCTACCGGGAGAAAGGCCCTGATGGACAGCTTGCCCGTGCTGCGCCGGCGGCAGGCATACCAACAATAGACCCCGAACTCGGCGGCTGCCGTGGATGGGATGAAACGAGCATCTGTAAAGGAATAAGGGGAGTCCGCAATGTACTAAGGCATTACGGTTTGACAGCAGCGAGGCCAGAAATACCGGCCAAACAGACGGTTGTGCGTCGTTTGAAAACTGTTTATGCTGATACAGGTGGGTTTTTGAATATGCTGAGGAATCTTTATGATCATGTAGAAAGGGGGGAATGCATTGCAGAAATACTTGACCCTTTCGGCTGCTGTGTTGGTCATGTACGGTCCCCGGCAAAGGGGGTGTTGTGGTCAAAGATACCTTATCCTTTTGCGTCGGAAGGTGAAAGAGTTGCTCAAATAGGAACACAGGTCAGCTATATTTAACGTAACTTTTCAGTGAGCCCCGGCTTTCCCGGTAAAGCGGGGATGTTGCGTCTGCACTTATAGCATTCGGGCGAAGAGACGGTGGAGAGTGTTGGTGATGCCATAGGGCACAATCGAGGTTAGCTAACCGGATCGATCAGATTCAGCAAGTCGTCGATATGCGCGGTGGCCAGGCACTGAACGGTATCGGCGGCACCATAGTAGATTTTGACTTCTCCATCAGGTTCAAGAATCGTGGCTCCGGGGAAAATGACGTAGTCGCGGAACCCCTTTGACTCATAATCGTATTCAGGTTCTGGTACCAGGACAGGCCCTTTCGAAAGCCCGATCAGTTTATAGGGATTGTCCTTGTCCAACAAAATGAGCCCGGCGGAATAGCGTTTGGGCCAATTACCGCTCCAGCCCCAACCGGAACGTGAATCATCACGGTCCACACCATGGATCATCGCCAACCATCCCCTGGGCGTTTTAACAGGCGGGCCGGCCGGCCCCATCTTATCATTGACCCAGGGTAGATGCTTGTCATCGTTAGGAAGAAGCAGCGCGCTGTCGCCCCAGTAACGGCCTTCGGGCGAGGACGAAATCCACGTATGGAAACGCTGTCCGTTTCCCACGAAAGGGCGTTCGAGCCGGATTATTTTACCGTCAATCCGTTCAGGGAAAATCACGTGATTGCGATTCCTCGGCACACAGATATTTTTTATTTCCCAATCGTTGAAATCCTCCGTGACCGCCGTCACCGTGACCTCTCCTCCCCCCATGGAGGTCCATGCTGTCAACCAGACCCTGCCCTCCAGCACTGTCAGCCGAGCATCACGCAGTCGGTAGAGGAAATGATCCGGTCGGTTATGGAACAGAGGTTCCGGTGCGACCGTCCAGTGAATGCCGTCATCACTGGTGGCCAGCCCCTGGTTGACTCCGTGGAGTTCTTTCTTTTCGGGGTCTCCGAAATCGTTTCTAAAGACCATTACGTATTTTCCCTGGTATTTGCAGACACCGGCATTGAACACAAGAGTGGCATGATAAGGCACATCGTCGGCACGGAGTACCGGGTTGCCGGGATGACGTTCTATACACGGGGCCGTTGTCCATCTGTATTTTTCTTTTTTCAAATTCCACCTCCATGAAACTTTTAAAATTTACAGTATATACAATCATGCTCTCCAACGGCGGTTTACCCTTTCGGCGCGTTTTCAGGCTGCATTTCCAATTCCAGTATTCCCCGCTTGCGCTTTCGGGTAAAACCACCTTGATGCAAGACTGCCCGGTTCCGGTATTTCTGTTTCTCCGTTGCCAAAGAAGGGGTCCGGATATTGAATCATATTTTCACCACCTGAAATCCATATAATTTTGCCTCACAAAGATGAAATTTCAATTTGACTGTTTTTCCTGCCAACTTACCGATTTCCCCTTTTTCCCATCGAACAGGCATTTTCACGGAATTACCGCACAGCCACGGGCTGTCATCTCCGCTGAAACCGGCAATCGGCTGATTTTCAGCATCCAGCACTTCCACACGCAGAGCGCCGCTGGAGGCGGCTGAAAAGTTAAGTTCAAGTGTGCCCGGGTTGAATTTTAAGGGAGGAGTGATAAACCAACCGCCACGTAAGTCGGATTCGGCGCTGACAAAACCATCCCGACGCATCACCGCTCGTCCAATACCACTCATGCGTTCCGTGGCCTTTGGATCCGTAAAACCGTCATGATCACGGTTCGTCCCCTTGAAATAAAACCATATCTCGTCTTTTGTCACAACCGGGTTGGGAAGAACCCATACGCCGCGCGAATCAAAAGCCCCGTCGCTTCCCGCACCCAGGAATGGTCCCCGGTCAACGGCATGGTGAAAGCGGATTCCGTCGCGGCTGTAGGCAAGACGTGCATCGATCACCGCAGGCCCAAGGTGGATGATGCGCTTGTCCATATTTTCAGGGTCGGGGCTGAATCCCCACTTTTCTTCTTCCGGTCTGTCCTTCCAGTGCCAGAAGGGTTGAGATATCATGAGATAAAGATCATCTGCTTCCGGATACTTAAAGACGCAGGCACCGTAATAATCTACCGGGGGTTTTTCGGTGGAGGTTGTCCATCTGGACATGTCAGTCTCATCAGCCTCCATCACCACCGTTTCGTTTTCCCAGTGCAGCAGGTCGTCGGACTCCAAACGCCTGACTTTTCTGTGGCTGAGGTTGCG
>PUNP01000838.1 GCA_003551785.1 Candidatus Brocadiaceae bacterium
GAAAGATGCTACGCCTGTGTTAAAAACTATTGATACTTCTTTATCAACTTTTTATGTGAAGCTAATCGATAGGTATTTCATCGATGTCGAGTTCCGGTCGTTCATCATCACCATTTTCCGGGAGCAGCCCCCCATTCTCAGGTTCTGCTTCTTCTTCTATTATCTCGACATCTTCGGCTGGTTCTGGCATATCCGGCTCATCTCCACAACCGGTAACGAAAGACAAAAAACCTGCTCCTGCTATAAAACATAAACTTAATCTCACTGCTTTTTTCAATAAAAACATAAATAAACCTCCTACAAAAAATTAAGTAAGCTCTCAGCTAAAAAAAATATCACATAAATGCGAGAGCAACCATTAGAAACAATTTACCAAATTTTTAATAAAAAGTAAAATGAAATGCAATTGCTTTTTTTTAGTTCAGAGAGTACAATCGTTAGAATGCATTTTTATTTAATACTGTCAAATCACTCAAAACAATATGCAAACCTGGTATATTTTAGTTGAAGAACGCAAGGACGGGCCATACTCAAAAGAGGATATTGAAAAATATGTTGCAGAGGGGCGTTTTAGCCCGGAAACCATGGTCTGGCAAAAGGGAATGGTGAAATGGAAACCGGCTAAAGAAGTTTTTGAAATTGATTCCACAATAGGAAACAGCACTGATCAGGAGCATTCTGAAACCCATTTTAATAATGTCGTATGGTACATTAAGAGTAGCAGCCGGAAAATCGGCCCCATCAAATATGCTGAACTGAAAAAACGTATTGCAACAGGTGAATATAAAAGAAACGATTTAATTTATTCAAGTGCCTTAGGCCGTTGGGCCCCGATATCAGCTGTTGAAGAATTACGGCAAAGTGATAGTGAGCATAAAGCCGAAAGTAAAAAGTGGTATCTCAATTACAAAGGTGACTCCTTCGGACCGTATACAGAAACTAACTTAATTAGTCTTTTGAAGCAAGGTAAGGTAACACCAACTACCAAAATATGGAACGAAGCAAAAAGGAAGTGGCTGTGTATTCAAAATACAAAGTTCGCGCAATTTATTCCAGAATCATTAAAAAAAAGATGGGAAGGGCTGGAGAATTGGTATTATATGCGTGGAACGCAAAAGTTGGGGCCGTTTTCTACGAAAGCTATTATGACCTCAATTAAATCCGGTACCATAAAGCCCAAAGACCGCATATGGTCTGATCAACGTAATAAATGGCAGCAAGTTGCTGAAATAGATACCTTCTTCCGCCTCTTTGAGAAAATCTATAAAGACACTGACGCAGAATTGTGGTACACTAAAGATAATGATAACATATCCGGCCCGTATTCCGTTTACGATCTGAGGCAACGCATCCAAAGTGGAAGTTTAACTTTTAACAGTTTAGTTTTCTCCAAAAAATCAGGGAAATGGGAAAGAATCAATTCAATAAAACGCCTTAAAGCCGCCCTTTTTGTTGCTTCGAAAATACATAATAATAACAATAGTACATCTTCTCCTCCTCGCCGTTCAGAACTAAATAAAAATTATGATGGTGATGAAGATACTCGATAATTATAAGAAACCCTTTTTTCTTGCTCTTACTGCTGTTGTTATCTACTCCTTCACCAATTATGTCACCCCAGAATTGCAACGTAATGACATCTTATTGGCTTCTCATCATGAAAGGGCTATTGAGGATATCAATTTTGAAGACCTGCCCTTTAGTAAAGATGATATACTTGTTTCCCATCCGAAGACTGCCTTTTTATCCTCGAAAAACAGCTTGTATCGGACGTATGACCAAGAGAAAGCGCTTATTGGATATATTGCTATTGGGCCACCCGAGGGAGAGAATATTACCGGATTCGCCGGCAGAGTTCCCCTCCTCATTGCTCTGAACAGGGAGAGGAAAGTATTAAATATCCAACTGTTACCAAATCAGGAAACGCCCGGCTATGAAAGAAAGGTACGGGAGGAACTTTCAGATAAATGGACGACTAAGAGAATTGAAGATGCTGTCGATCTCGATGTAGATACAGTCTCAGGCGCTACAATGACCAGTTCCGCGGTTATAGATGGAGTCAGATCCACGCTGGAGTCAATCGCTGAAAGGCCGGAGTTGGGAATCGAAGAAATTGATGAACGGGAAACTGATTTCCTCATGACGCTCAATTATAATCTGCCGGAAATAATCACCATAGTTTTCCTTCTTGCAACCCTCATACTCTATTTTAGTAAAAAGAAAAACAAGAGTATAAGATACCTGCAAAAAATACTTTGTATCTTAATACCAGGTCTTTTGACGGCGGCTGTATTATCATTACCAACTTTTTCAAGCTGGCTGGGCGGCCGGATTGCAATCACCCGACACGGGCTTTTACTTTTCATAGCCGTCTCCGCCTTAGCTATACCGCTTTTGACCGGCAAGAACTTCTATTGTTATAACTTCTGCCCATACGGTGCCGCTCAAGACCTGATAAAGCGGTTCAATAAGGGAAAATCAATAAAAATCAACAGATTCCTACGCAAGCTTTTTGCGTTTATACGATGGGGAGTGATAGTATTGGCCGCAATAAATACTGCATTTATTTGGGGGATTGATCTATCAATTTTCGAGCCTTTCTCCGCCTTCCGTTGGCGTCATGCTCCATGGTCGAGCAGGATATTAGCCGTTGTCTTTTTGATAGCAGCCTTCTTCATTCCAAGACTTTGGTGCCGTATTTGCCCCACGGGAGGAATCATCGAAGCTTTTCGGGTGAAAAAAGACAGAGGAGGCATCAACGGATAACTTTAAACCCATGGAAATCATCTTTCGGCTTTTCCCAATGTACATCCACTGATTTGACTTGAGCATATTTGGGGCCTTTGTGTGCCCACGACACTGCGGTTCTGACCGCTTTGGCCGATCCCTCAAAAACCGCCTCAACTCTGCCGTCAGGTAAATTCCTTACATAACCGTTTACACCAAGTTCATCGGCCTTCGCCCTGGTGGAAGAACGGAAGAAAACACCTTGTACGCGCCCGGATATGAATACCTGTGCTCTGACTGTATTTTCTTGTTTGTTTACCATAATTTCTCCTGGTGATATTCTTAAAACCCTCTCCATAATATCCCGCATTTTCCACAACCCGTAAGGATAGTGGCTTGGCCGGAAGGCTGCTCGAAGTGGACGCTTTCAAGCGTCCCGGGGAGCGCGCAGCAATTTCCGGACTCCGGAGCCCTTGAAAGGGCTCACTACGAACCTTTTATTGCCTTTTCGGCCAACCCCCTGGTGGTCCTTTCAACTGGAGGTTTGTGAGAAAAGCAGGATATCCCCATTTTAAAAGAGATTATCGGAAATTTCAAACAGTCTTCATTTGCAACATTATTCAGTTCTATTTATTATATTCTCGTTAGAAGTAAATCCCTGACATCACTACCCCGGATATTTCACGCGTTTCCAGTGGTGCAGATGTGGCAATTGTCAAACGCAGCTGTATTCGTATACTGCAAGTGCAGGTTTTTGCCGCAGATGCGCCGCTGGGGACGCGCCCGTCAGGGTAAACCGCCGTTTATGGCGCGTATTACACATTGGAATTTGAGAAACAGGGAAAATGATACTTAATATGTTTATTATCAAGTTGTTACATTAAAAATTGTCGTTGGTTTATGAAATATCCGGGCTACCGTGCTCTGTACCGGTTGCGACATGTCTCACCGAATATATTCATTATAAGGTTATAAGCCACTATTTTATACGGGAGCTTTTTATTGTGAGCAAAAATCTCATTAAAACTTTTGAAGATAAACTTCGGGATGATGAACATGTAACAGGCCTTTTCATGAAAACCTGTGACCCCGCTTTCGTGGAAGCCGCCGGTTATGGTGGCTTCGACTTTGCTATTCTGGATCAGGAACATGGCCCGGTATCAACGGAAAACCTGCAGAACCTGGTTCGTGCGGCTGAGATTGCCGGTATATTGCCGATTGTGCGCGTGCAGGACAGTTATGAGGTTAATATCGCAAAAGCGCTGGACGTTGGCGCACTCGGTGTGCAAATTCCGCAAATACAAAACGCACAAGAAGCCGAAAGCGTCGTTAAAGCCGCCAGATTCCACCCGCATGGCGAGCGCGGCGTATGCCGTTTCGTCAGAGCCGCTAATTATTCCGGCTCCGATAAAACCGATTATTTTGAATCCGCGGCCGACAATTTGATTATTGCGCAGGTCGAGGGACAGGAGGCGTTGAATAATATTGACTCCATACTGCAAGTGAATGGTATCGACGTCATCTTCATCGGCCCCTACGACCTATCCCAATCTTTAGGTATACCCGGCGATGTTTCTAATCCTAAAGTCGTTGAACAGATTGAAATAATTCATGAAAAAGCATCAGAAAATGACGTAAGAGTAGGGACTTTCACGGATACGATCGCCGACTTGCAAAGGTGGAAAAAAGTCGGTGTCCAATATCTCGCTCACTCCGTTGACGTTGGTATCTTCCTGGATGCGTGCAGTGATATATTGGGGAAAATTTGATTATATTTTAATCCAAATGCCATGAACAATAAATTAACGGTTCGCTGCATCGCCCATAATGCAGATACGGCATTATGGCTTAAAGCGGTCGCCGGCCAGCCCTACCCGGCTATACTGGAAAGCTCGCTGTTCAATAAGAAGCAAGGCCGTTTCTCCATTTTATGCTGGGCTCCCTTCAAAAAAGTTTCACTTCAAACCGGAAATGTCACAGTTTCCGATTTCCGGACCGACGAGAAGCATGTGAAATCTGGTGACCCGTTCGCGATTTTATCTGAAGAGTTTGAGAAGGAAAAAACTGAATATCAGGAGAACTTTCCGCTCCCGTTTGCCGGCGGGGCTATCGGTTATTTATCCTACGATTTGCGTCACTATATAGAATCGCTCCAAAAAATCTGCGAATATGACGTGCCTGTTCCAGAATTCACTTTCTGCTTCTACGACCATGCAGTGATAACTGATCATGCTCATAACGTAACTTACTGGGTAGGTTCTGAAAAAAAGTATGACCAACTCAAAAAGCTGAAAAAGGCTGATAAACTGAAAAAAACAGCACTCAAAAAGTTGGAAGATATACAGTGGAATACTAATTTGAAATCTAATTTTACTCCGGATGAGTATAAAAAAGCTTTGCAGCGGGTCATCGACTATATTGCTGCCGGCGACATATTTCAGGCAAATTTGTCCCAGAGATTCGAGGGGATATGTGAGGCGGGCGGTTTGGATATCTACCGGCGTCTTCGTCATATCAACCCCGCCCCCTTCTCGGCCTACCTGCGCTATCCGAAATTCGAAATCATCTCCTCCTCACCAGAAAGATTTTTACTGCTTCAGGACGACATCGTATCTACACGCCCTATAAAAGGTACACGCCCAAGGATTGAGGGTAATAACAAGTTTAACGAAAAAATGAAATCCGAACTGGTGGCATCGGCAAAAGATAACTCCGAATTGGCGATGATTGTCGACCTGGAACGCAACGACCTCGGGCGGGTTTGCTCATATGGTTCGGTCAATGTTGATGAACATGCCGCACTTGAAACCTACCCCACGGTTTTCCACCTCGTCTCGACGATATCCGGACGGCTTCACCGTCCGCATTATAATGAATTCGACCTCTTAAAAGCCACATTTCCGGGCGGATCGATCACCGGAGCACCAAAAATCAGAGCAATGGAAATATTGGAAGAACTGGAGCCGGCAGCCAGAAATATTTACACCGGAAGCGCTGGCTACATCTCTTTTCATGGTCGGATGGATATGAATATACTTATCCGTACTATATTGAAAGTCGAAAACAGAATTTATATGCAATTCGGCGGCGGGATAGTAGCCGATTCCGACCCCGAAGCCGAATATCAGGAAACCCTCGATAAAGGAAAAGCGCTTTTTGACACCATAGGCGCCCATATTTTATAACTTGACCTTGACCCGGCAATCGACAATTTATACCACAATACTATGTGCTCATATAATCTTAAAACCGCAACCTTCTTTATACTGCTATTTCATAAACCGGCGAGAATGTTGTAATGAAAAATACGCTGAATTTTGAAACCGGGCATGATATGAACAGCAAATATGCTGTGGTTGCCTTAAATCGACCGCTCCACCGTTATTTTGACTATTTCATCCCCGATGAATTACGCGACAAGGTCATCGTCGGCGGACGTGTGACAGTGCCTTTTGGGCGTCAGAAAGCGTTAATAGGCTATTGTGTCGGGCTGAAAGAAAAAACATCCGTACCGCAAAATAAATTGCGCCCGGTTAAGGAGACTCTGGATACACCGGAAGATGCCGGGCCGGTATTCAGTCCGAAAATGCTGCGGCTGGGTCGCTGGATGGCGGATTATTACCACTGTGCTATGGGCGAGGCATTAGCTGCCGCCATACCCTCAGCAGTCCATATGCATAAGAGTCGGAGAAAAAAACTTCAATGTATAGATTTGCAGCTGGAAAGAGATGAAGCATGGGAGGCGGCAAAAATAATTTTTGATAAATCCCCCGCGCAAAGTAAAATATTACGCACTCTTGCCCGCATGGAGGCCTCCCCCACATTCCGAGAACTTAAAAACGCCGTCGGGACGATGTCCCGCACTTCCGTAAAATCACTGGCCGATAAAGGATTCGTAAAAATCGGCCGTAAAGTCGTTGAAATAGCCGACGATCTAGATGAAATCAATGTTCCGCCTCTACAAACTCCGCCCCAACTGACCCGTCAGCAGCGGCATGCCTATAATGTCATACTCAGCCGCATAAACAACCGAAAATTCGATGTCGTTCTTCTGCATGGCGTCACATCAAGCGGTAAAACAGAAGTCTACCTGCAGGTCATTCATGAAGTCGTGTCCAAAGGACAGCAGGCGATAGTTTTAGTCCCGGAAATAAGCCTCACCCCCCAGACCGTCAGGCATTTTCGCAGCAGGTTCACGAGGCTGGCCGTCCTGCACAGCCGATTGACTGAGAGCAAAAGACGTAAATACTGGCATCAAATAAGGGCCGGGGAAGCGGATGTTGTAGTAGGGGCTCGATCGGCTATTTTTGCTCCCGTGCCTAATTTAGGGCTGCTTGTTATCGATGAAGAACATGAAAACAGTTTTAAGCAGGATAATGTTCCTCGCTATCACGCCCGAGACGTAGGAATAATGCGTGCTATGTACGACAACGCCCCCGTCGTGCTGGGGACGGCCACCCCGTCATTGGAAAGCTATAAAAACGCTAAAGACGGGAAATATACCTATGTAAAAATGAGCACCAGAATAGGTGAAAGGCCGATGCCACCCGTGGAGATCGCCGATATGCGCGAAGAATGGTCGGGCAAAGGCAAACCCAGTACTATCAGCCGAAGGCTGCGCGAATGCATGACACGCAGTTTTGAAAAAAATGAAAAAGTTATCCTTTTCCTCAACAGAAGAGGCTATTCACCTTTTATAAAATGTCCCCGATGCGGTTTTGACCTTCAATGCCAACGATGTGAAATAACGATGAATTATCACCGCAGCATTGAAGTGGTCAGATGCCACTATTGCGGGTTGGAACGCCGACCACCGCGAACATGTCCGGAATGCGGTTCCGCGAATATCAGATTCGGCGGAACAGGAACTGAAAAAGTGGAGAGCGAGGTGAACACTATATTCCCGGACATCCGCGTTTTACGTATGGACAGCGATACGATGAAGACCCGGGATGCGCACGAGAAAACTCTGCATAAGTTCGCCGAGGGGGATGCTGAGGTTCTCGTGGGAACTCAGATGATTGCAAAAGGGCTGGACTTCCCGGATGTAACAACTGTCGGCGTTATTAATGCCGATGTGTCATTACATATGCCGGACTTTCGCTCAAGAGAGCGCACCTTCCAACTCCTGGCGCAGGTAGCCGGCAGAACCGGCAGAGGTGCAGCAGGAGGCAGAGTAGTCTTTCAAACCTACCTACCGACCGACCCGGCGATAAAAGCCGCCGCCAAACATAACTATGATGTATTCGCCGAAAAGGAACTCGCAGCACGTCGGAGGTTACAATATCCTCCATATAGCCGAATGGTTCGCATCATTTGCCGGGGCACTGAGTTAAATAAAATTAAAAATTACATGGTCGATTTATGCAATGAACTGCGCAGCGTAATTAAATTTCAAAAAGACGGATCAACCGTCCTGGGGCCGGCCCCCGCCCCGGTGGCGAAAGTGAAAAATCGACACAGATACCACGCTATGGTGAAATGCCCCTCTTCAACGACATTGCACCAATTGCTTAAAGCAGTAAATGATAATCTTTCCGGCCCGACCGGTGCTAAAGTAATTGTTGACGTCGACCCGCTCTCTATGATTTAATTTTAACACTTTTTAGCATTTTAAGTTGACTTAATAAGATATTTCTATTATACTTATTATCGTTGCCGTGGAGGGGTGGCTGAGTGGACGAAAGCGACGGTTTTGAAAATCGTTGTCCCCATATCTGGGGACCGGGGGTTCGAATCCCTCCCCCTCCGCCAAAATATTTTTACCCGCATTTCTCAACCAAAGCAACAACACATATGTAGGATAACCGGTTTTAGTATATTGAGTTAAGTGGTATATTTTATGGGAGAATTAAAGTGGCTGAAAATACTGTAACAAAAAGAGATATGGCTATAGTTTTAGCTGAAAAATATGGGTTCACCCAACTCGAAGCAACCGATATAATTCAAACTTTCCTTGATGAAATCGTCAAAGAATTAGCGAATGCCAACCGATTGGAATTCCGTAAATTCGGTGTATTTGAACCCAAAATACGGAAAGGGCGCCAAGCGCGCAACCCAAGAACTAATGAAGAACTCTTCGCTGAGGCAAAAGCTACTGTCGCTTTCAAAGTCGGAAAAGAAATGAAAGAGAAAGTCCAGGATGCTATGCCTAAGTTGGAAAATGCAGAATAATAATCGCACAATGTCCTCCTGCCCATATCTCTAGGGGGTTGGCCGTAAAGGTGCAGACGTAATGTATGACAGGCATCCTGCCTGTCCAGAGTGCACGCAGGGATGC
>PUNP01000407.1 GCA_003551785.1 Candidatus Brocadiaceae bacterium
AAGAGCTTTTCCTTGCCGTTACCCGGAGTCTGAGAAGACTGAGCGACCTTAATGTGTTCCCTGATGTGCTTGTTGAACGCAGTGATGAGCTTGCGGTGTCGCTCCTCGACAGGGTTCTGCGCCATTCAGCCGATACCGGCCTCCAGTTCGCCTCAGTGCATGCTCTGAGCCGGATAGGAGATCAGGCGGCTTATGACAGTTTAAAAGCTGCAGTGGATATGGAAAGCTGGCGAGTACGAAGGTATGCAGCAGAAGTGCTCCGCGAAGAGGGTTTGGACCCTGATATCGATCCGGAGGCGGAGGTTGCCGACTGGCCCATGTGGCGGTATGATCGACGCCGGGGAGCGGTTACTCAGCATGAACTGCCGGAAAAACTGCACCTTAACTGGGAACTGCACTTGCCTGAGCCTCGACGGGCCTGGCCGGCTCAGGAAGACGATTTTGACCAACTGGAATTCGACCTGTCCTACGAACCGGTCGTGGCCGGTGGAAAGATTTACGTGCCATCAATGGTCACTGACAGCCTGACTGCTTATGATCTGGACTCGGGTGAAAAACTGTGGCGCCGTTTCACCGATGGACCGGTCAGGGTTCCGCCTAAAGTGTGGGAAGGGCGTATTTATTTGCCCTCCGACGACGGCTTTATTTATTGCCTTAACGCCGATAGCGGCGAGCTTATCTGGAAATTTCAGGGCGGTCCAACGGACCGCAAGGTCCTGGGTAATGAGCGGTTGATAAGCATGTGGTCGGTCAGGGGCGGCCCCGTCATAAAGGATGGTATCCTCTACTTCGCCGCCGGGATATGGTCCCATGAAGGCGTGTTTATCTACGCCCTTGACGCTGTAACAGGTGATGTTGAATGGGCAAATTCCGGCAGCGGCAGCCGGATGAACCTGCACCCCCATAGCGGTGCCTATGCTTTCGGCGGAGTGGCGCCCCAGGGCTCGCTCGTGGCCGCTGGGGATAAGCTGATCGTGCCGGGAGGGCGGACGACTCCTGCGGTTTTCGATCGCCATACCGGTGAACTCCTCTATTTCCATTATCAGGCTGGCGGGCACGGGGCCGGGGGATATCGTGTGTATGCCGACGATGACGTTTTTTTTAACCCCAGTCTCAGACGCCAGTTTATGTATTCGCTGGAAGGTGGAACCGGCATCGATGAAGTCTACACGGATGTGGTGGCCCGGGGCGTTGTCTTCGGCGTTGACGGACAACAGCCATTCGGCCAGGAATTGGTGCCGGGCGGACTCGGTACACAATGGAGGGGCGCGGAGGTGGAAGGATTGGAGGAATTGCACCTGCTATCCGGTGGCCGCCTCTACGGCAGCGGGCGGAACGGAATGATTATGGGACTTGATGTCGTTTTTACCAGGGAAGGCCTGGATATTGAACCGGCCTGGAGTTCCCAGGTCGATGGGGATGTCTACCGCATGCTGGCCGCACGCGATCGGCTCTTCGTCGTCACAGAACAGGGAAGTATATTCTGCTTCGGTGAGGATGAAAGGGAGACGCTGGCGTACGAATATAAACCTGAACCGATTGAAAAAGTTGAGGATGAGTGGACTGTGAGGGCCGGTGAGCTCGTTGAGAATGCTGAACGTGACGGCGGATATGCCCTGATGTTCGGCGTCGGCTCCGGCAGGTTCCTTGAGGAACTTATCCATCAGTCCGATATGCATATAGTGGCGTTTGACCCCGACGTTGAAGTTGTCTCCAGGCTGCGAGAGCGTTTCTCCGCTGCCGGTCTTTATGGAGAAAGGGTGGCCGTGCATCACGGTGATGCGATGACAGCCCGGTTTCCCGAATATATCGCCGAATTTATCGTTTCAGAGGATCCTGTTGCGGCAGGTTTGGAAACGGGGGAAGACTTTGCCGGCGTGCTTTTCCGGTCGCTCAGACCATACGGTGGCAGAATATATCTGCCGCTTACAGGTGATGAGCAGGATGTTTTTGCTGCTGCGGTCGCCGATGCCGGACTGGAGAAACACCGGATCGAAAGACACGAAGATCACGTGCTTCTGGAACGCCCCGGTGCTCTGCCCGGATCCGACTCGTGGTCGCACCAGTATTCCGATGCCGCCAACACGACTTATTCGGGAGACTCCAGGGTCAAGGCGCCCCTGGGAATCACATGGTTTGGCGGTACAGATAACCGCCGTGTGCTGCCTCGTCATGGTAACGGGCCCGTGCCGCAGGTGATTGCGGGGCGGCTGATTATTATGGGGGCCCATCACCTTACGGCGCGCTGTGTTTATTCGGGGAGGGAACTGTGGCAGGTGGAACTCCCTTATGTCGGGCGATATTTCGACACCACGGCCCACGCCTCGGGCGCCAATTTTATCGGCAGCCGTTACGTCTCCACTGCTGACAGCGTGTATGTCATAACCGACGATGACCGCTGTCTTCGGATTGATCTGGACAGCGGAGAAAAGCTGGAAGAATTCGCTCTCCCCGGTCGCCGCGAGCTTTCGGGTCTGGCCGGTGCCGATGTCGAGAATGGAGTTAGCAAACCTTATGGCGCCAGGATAACCGAAGGAGATGAAAAGCGATGGGGGCATATTATCGCCGCGGGTGATTATCTTGTAGCGGCCGCCTTTCCTCATTATTTCGACGACAGAAATCCGGGTCGCAGGGGCAACTGGAACGCGACATCCAGCGATTATCTGGTGGTCTTGGACCGGCGCAACGGCGATATCCAATGGGTATACAAGGCATCTTACGGCATCAGGCACAATGCTATCGCTGTTGGTGATGATTGTGTCTTCATTATCGATAACCTTTCGTCGCAAATCGTGGATAAACTTCACCGGCGTGGTATAGAACCAGACACCGATCCGAGAATTCTTTCTCTTGGCATTGATAAAGGTGAGCTTCAATGGGATTATGATGGTGAAATATTCGGCACCTGGCTAAGTTATTCGCGCGAATACGATGCGCTGCTGGAGGCCGGAAGACGGCGCAGTGTCCGTTCTCCGCGAGATGAGCCGGACAATCAGATGCATGTTCGGCGTGGTGAAGACGGCCATACCCTGTGGCGGAGCAGGGTCAGCCATACGGGGCCTGTGGCCCTTCACCATGATCAACGACGTATTATTTCCGGCACAGGTGATAAATCTGTCGATATCCTTACCGGTGATACCTTTGAAGTGCCCAATCCCCTGACCGATATACCCGAAACCTGGTATTACAGAAATTATTACGGGTGCGGCACTCAGAATGTCAGCAAACATCTTATTACTTTCCGTTCGGGAGCCGCGGGTTACACCGATATTAATAACTACAGTGGCACCGGCAACCTTAGAGGGTTCCGGGCAGGATGCACCAATAATCTGGTGGTCGCTGACGGAGTGCTCAATGCCCCCGATTATACCCGGACGTGCAGTTGCAGCTATCAGAATCAGACTTCCCTCGCTTTTGTCCATATGCCGGAGGTGGAAATGTGGAATTTCAATACTTATCTCGATCCCTTGCCGGGCACCATAAAGAGAGTGGGTTTTAATTTTGGAGCGCCGGGCAGCCGTATTCACGATGGTGTGATGTGGATCAATCATCCCGAGTTTGAGCGCGTTCCGGGGCCGGAAGTTCCCGTTGAAGTCACACCTGTCGCCGGGCTGGACCGGATACAGTGGTTCAGAAACCATGCTCTGGAGGTCCGGGAGGCTAATGACAGCTATAGCTGGGTTGCTGCTTCGGGAGGTGAGGGGATTGGACGATTTAGCCTGAATGACCTTGCGGATAAAACCAATAATACGGATGGCGGTTCCGTGTATACGGTACGGCTGCATTTTGCCGAACCGGAAGATATCGAGCGGGATAAACGCAAGTTTGACGTGCTGGTTCAGGGAAATAAAGTCCTTGACGGTCTGGATATTGTCGCCCGGACAACCGGTGCCGGACGGGCCTATGTCGTGGAATTCAACGATGTGAGCCCGGATAACGACGGTTCAATAACGCTTGAGTTTGTTTCCCGGCCGGACAGCGAACTCCCCCCCTTGCTCTCTGGTGTCGAAATAAAAATCGAATAAGTCGATTCGGCTCTTGCACTGATCGGTTGGTTTGTCATGATTAGTAATCCTTAGTGAATCCTGTAAAATCACTTTCACAGGGTACGGTGGTGAAGACATGTGGTCAAGTAAAATTTACATAGAGTATAAAATGCTCCACTTACTTTATTAGTAAAGTTAAAGGAGAGCCTTTATAATGCTCACGTTCTTTTTCTTTTAATATGGTGATATGTTATGCATGTGATTTCGTTTAAAAAAAAGATGTCAGGTATGTTCAGTATGATTGTGGTATTTTGCGTATTATTTCTGCTCCAGGGGCCAAACCTTATCAGTGCGGCGCCGCTGATCATCGCTGAAGACGGAGCGACCGACGCGATTGTTTGTGTGGATGAAGGAGCGATGATTGACGGTGAAAGGGAATGGGAGCGTCGTGCGGCTGAGGATATAGTGAATTATATCGAATTGATGACGGGGGCGCGCCCGGCATTGGTACAGGACCCCGATGCAGTACAGGATGCCCTCCAGGGCGATGCACCAACCTTTATTGTGGGGAAGCTTGCGCTGGAGACTGACGATGCAGCGCGGGAGGCAATCGAGTCCGCGTCGGTAGGGAATACTGTGCTGCGTGCGGATGCCATAGCGGTGCGTCGGGACGGCAACAGGATCTATATAGCCGGTGCCAATGATGATAGCCATTATTATGCCGCCGCATGGCTGCTTAATGAATGGGGTGTGCGCTGGTATCTGCCCTCGGAGTTCGGTGAAGTGGTTCCGGAGCGGGAGAAGTTGACGATAGAAGAACTGGACCACGTGTGGTCGCCGCCTTTTGAAGTGCGATCGATTTCGTGGCGCTGGAACGCCCCGCGCGACGATCAGCCGGAGTTTACAAGGCGAAACTTTAAAAACTGGGCGAGTGTTGGTTCGGGACATCGCCTCGGCAGTTACGTTGAGGATATCGTTCCCGAGGGAAAGACCCACTGGAACGTCCCGCTGTCGGATCCTGCAACCGCCGCTCATGTGGCCGACCAGATCGAGGAGCGTTACGCCCGGGGCGAACATATTGGTATGGGGATGCAGGACGGGACGTACGAGAGCGAGTACGAGCGTGATGAAGAACTTCGTGCAAACCTTTATGATAAGTATTTTCAGACTCAGGCGCTGACCGATCCGTTCATGGTTTTTTATAATCAGCTCGCTGCGGAGCTGATGGAAAGGCATCCGGAGGCGGACGGGACGATCGGGTTCCTCGCCTATGTGAATATCACGATCCCACCGCAGCGGGAATTTTACGCCGAACAGCCGCTGATCGCCCAGCTGGCGCCTATCGATATCGACCCGAATCACGGCATGGATGACTACCGCTCACCGCCCCGACAAGAATACCGAGAGATGATGTATCGCTGGGCGGAGATAATGGATGGGCGAGTTCAAATATATGATTACGATCAGGGTATGCTGGTCTGGCGTGACCTGCCCAACCCCTCCCATCAGGCGTTCCGTCAGGATGTGCAGCATTATCGGGATGCGGGCGTGCTCGGTTTTTGCACCGAAAGCCGTGGCTCGTTCGCAACTGTCTTCACCAATCTCCACATACGCGGACAGCTGATGTGGGATCCCGATACGGACGTCGATGCATTGCTGGATGAGTTTTATGAGAAATTTTACGGGCCGGCCTCAGCGCCGATGGCCGATTACTGGAACGCACTGTTTCAGAAATGGGAAGATACCATTGTTACAGAGCATGAGTATTACGTAATACCGGCTATTTATACCGAAGAACTGGTTGAGGAACTGCGTTCATACCTGGAGGAGGGCCAGTCCGCAGTGTCCGGGCTGCGTGAGAGGGGGAAGGATGAACTCTCGCGCAACGAGCGGCTTTATCTTGAAAGAATGGATTTTACAGAGCTTAGTTTTAATCTGATCGATCAGTACACTGAGATGGTGCGCGCAAGTGCGACCCGGGGCGACTACGCGGCGGCTGCTGAAGCGGGCCGCCGGGCCCTGGAGACGCGAGTGAAACTGGCAGAGATGAACCGCAATTTTACCACCCGGATTGTAGGAACCGCCTCTCCTGATGATCCGGCCGAGCCGGGGGGGGGCCCGCATGGTTCCGCGGTGAGGTGCAGCAATATATCGATATCAAACATAAAACTGACGGAACCGACGGCGAGCTGGTTAAAATGCTGCCGCTGGAGTGGGCTTACCGGCGCGACCCCAACGATACCGGACTGGCGAAGAGTTTTGCGCGAAAGCAGGCAGACCTGAACTACTGGGAGGCAAACAAAGACAGATATCAGACCCCCGAACAGCGGAAGGATTATCCGACCACCGAGTGGGAGATGCTTAGCACGGACCTCTACGCCCAGGCCCAGGGCGTGCTGCATCCTGACTGGCAGAGCTTTACCGGTTTTATGTGGTACAAAACCGAAGTGGAACTCGATGAATCTCAGGCCGATGGGGGCGTGCATATCCATTTCCCGGGCCTCTTCAGCGAGGCATGGCTGTATGTGAACGGTTATCTGGTCAAGCACCGGCCACAGAACCATATGTGGTGGCGCAACAGCTATCGCTTCGACTGGGATGTAGATTTGAATACCTATCTCCTTGAGGGGGTAAACGATATAACTGTGCGGGTGCACAACACGCACCATAACGGCGGCCTGTTCAGGCGCCCGTTTCTCTACCGTCCTGTTTCACCTGCTTCAAATTGATTCTGTATTTATTACTGACTACCTACCGGACAGCATGATACTGAACTCTGACCACTCGCTGCGATTTGTGCATGATGGTATTGACGGAGATTTTTCTTTCGTGCATTTGAGTGATCTTCAACTGGGTATGCCGGCACGTGCTTTCAGCCGTGGTGAGCGGCGGTCTCTGCGTCTTGAGGAACAACCTTACGGCCTTGGCACAACCGATGATGCTGTGTTTGAAGTGGTCAGCGCTGTCAACCGGAAGGCGCCTGATCTGGTCATTATTTCCGGGGATATCGTTGATTTCTATGATCCATATAATCTGGATCTCGCTTGCAGGGTGATTGAGTGTTTCAATTGCCCCGTTTATCTGACCCTTGGAAACCACGACATCGCGCGATATGTTCCGCCCGACCAATGGCTGAAAGGAGAGAGTGACACAAAAGAACGGTGGCGAAGCCGTTTCCGTCTCCCGTCTTTTAGCTACGCATTCCGCCATAAGGGTATGCGTTTTATTGCTCTTGACACGTCGTTCAATCGTGTGGAAACGTCCGATCTCGAATGGCTTCAGCAGATACTGAGCGACGAACCGGGTGTGCCGACTCTTCTGTTTTACCACGTTCCGGCACCGATACCGAGTCTGGTGCCGGAGGTCAAAAGGATGAGGGAGAAGTATTATTGCCTTGATCCAGGGCAAGATACCGACAGGTTCATGGAGATTCTAAGTCTTTTCCCCTGTATCATCTCCACGTTTTGCGGACATATACATTTTTATTCCGCTCACCGTTGCGGCGGGGCTTTGCAGACAAGCGTCTATCCAGCCTGCTACGGCGGATATCGAACGGTTACGGTACAAAAAAGTTGAGTTTCAGGGAGGCTCATATTTCGGGATTTTGTTAAATAATTATCATTTTTTAATTGCGCATGAATATATTAGGAATAAGTGATGCTGTGACCGATTCGGGTATTGCATATTGCAAGGATGGAGATTTGGTTATGGCTGTCAATGAAGAACGATTCACACGCAAAAAAACACGGGGTGGATTCCCTCTGCGATCCCTGCGTTACTTCACTGATTCCTGCGGAAACAGCCCCGATTCGATCGATCGGATCGCTGCAACGGGGATTCTGACGCCAACGCTGCTGACACGTTTTTCGAAAAGCATCGACAATATCGACAAGTATGAAAAGAAGGAGTCCGGGATCAGCGCGCGAATTATAGATAGTATCGAATATGCCTTTAAACTCACGACATGCATTAAACCGGAGAGCCGCGCGGCCGGTTCCGTTCAACGTATTGCCGAGCGATGTCTGCGAAACAAACTGCCCGGCGTTTTGACAGAGAAACCCATCGATTTCATTGAACATCACCTCGCTCATGCATGTGCGGCGTTTTACTCTTCGCCTTTCGGTGAATCCTTGGTGGCGACTTTTGATGGGTATGGGGATAGTTATTCCGGGAAAATTTATCTTTTCAAAGACGGGAGGGTAAAAACTCTGTTTAAATCCGACGCTTTGGATTCACTGGGACTTTTTTATTCGTTATTGACTGTATTGGCGGGGTATAAAGAACACAGGCATGAAGGGAAAATTACCGGTCTGGCAGCATTTGGAAATCCTGACGCTGTTGAACTGAACTTCCCTTTCGAGTTGACCCCGGAGCTGGAGCTGAAATACACGGGGGATCATGGTATGCGTGGGCTTAAATCCCTGAAAAAGGAGCTCTCAAGACACGAGCTCAAGGATATTGCCGCCTGGCTGCAAAGCAATACCGAACACTATGTGTGCAAAATCATTTCACATTTTCTGAAGCAGACCGCTCAGCGAAATATTTGTCTGGCAGGCGGGCTTTTCGCGAATGTAAAGCTGAATCAGAAAATTCATGAACTTCAGGGAGTTCGCAATATCTACGTCTATCCCGCCATGAGCGATGCCGGTATAGCGCATGGTGCGGCCTGCGCCATGCACACGAAGAAAAATGTTTTAAACGATGTCTATTTGGGACCCGGCTATTCGGACGGAGCGATAAGGCGTGTTCTGAGTCGAAGTTGCTTGAATTATAAGAAGTGTGAAAATGTTGAGCGGGAGATCGCCGGTTTGCTGGCTCAGGGGAAGATAGTGGCAAGGTTTAACGGGAGAATGGAATATGGCCCGCGGGCGCTGGGCAACAGAAGCATTCTCGTAGAGGCAAAGAATCCCGGCATAAACGACGTCCTTAACGAACGGC
>PUNP01000302.1 GCA_003551785.1 Candidatus Brocadiaceae bacterium
TATTTATCACCTAGCTGTTCAAATGATAATTTGTTAATTTTACTAACCACACCTTCTGTAAGGTCAGTTCTATGATAAATCTTTTCTTTATTATTCCATCTATAACCCATAAACATTCACAATCCCTTACTAGTATCTTTGTCAAATTCAGTCAAAGACATCAGTTCATTTATGTTCCACCGATCTCTTGATAATATGAATGACAACACTGCAGTCGGGTTTATATATAAAGTACCATCTTTTTTTGTTTCTTTTCTTAACCGTTTGTATGCAATCCATTTTCTCAAACCTACTATAAGTATCCCTGTTTGAACAACTTTTAAGACAAGATCCCATATTGCATCAATCATATATATAACTTCTAATCCGCCAATTTCAATTTCACGTCCATGTTTAATTAAAATAGTATAATCTTTTAAGTCATAGGTCTTGAATAAATCTTTTAGTTTAACGTCATAATCGTTAGGTTCCCAAATAACTTTCCCGTCCGAGATTATATATAACAAGTTATTCCAACTATATCTTAAGGACTTAATCTCGTAGAGGTTATCACAATCAATACGCCCCTGATTAAGTAGATTTTTCTCGATCAGGCATTCGACCAGATCTTCAAATGTTGATTCATCATTTAATTCTACGAGCTCAAAATGAATCTCCATGCCATTCCACAAATAGCACTGAACTATCATACCATCGACACCCACTTTATAAATCTTAGAAATACACCATTTGTGTTCAACCTCATCAACTTCTTTCATAATCCTATCAGTCTCGACCAATGCTATAATAGTCTTGTGATAATGCTTTACTTACTTCAAATAGATGAGATAAATCACTATTTCTCACCGAACTGTCGTTCTTGCTAAACTACATTCTGTGATCATCATTCAAATCATTTCGCTTCATTAACTTCATCTCGGCTTCTTTTTGTTTAGCATGCCAATTAGACCATTCATCCATTTCAAGTTTATACTCTTTTTCATCTATAACACGTGGCTTCATTTTTTCAATACCATTTATGGGCTGCTTAGCATATATATAACGATGTGAATGCTTTGCTATTAAATATTGAAAATCTCGTGCAGTATCTAGTGGTATAGTATCCAAATGCTTGTTACTACCAACTTGTGTATACATTAGCAAACTATGTGATAAAGGAAATATTATTTCCGTTCCTTCGTTCCCCCCATCCTCCTTTAAAATCAAATAACCCTGGAGCATAATAATTCAGTTTAATGACCGGATTATCACTTGTAACCCATTCCATATTTTTAGGAGCAGATACTATACTCCAAGTATGTTTTGGTATTTTCTTTACTGTATTATTCATTAAATATTTAATCAAATATAACCATAAACTACGACCTAACAAAGTCCTGGCTTCTAAAAAAGTAGTATTGTTTTCTTCATCAACAAGTTTATTTAATTTCAAAGGGATTATGTCAGCATCCCTACTATTCCCTTTCTTTTTTGTTTCATCAACTTTACTATTATCACTAAATTCTTCTATAGCTTCATTCAAAATATCCTCCAACAATTTAGGCATTATTTTATGCCAACGCATCATAAGCTCAAAATATCGGGCAGGAGTTCGGAAATCAAGTAAGGCAATATATCTAATTAAACATTTCAAATCTGTATTTGATAAATGCTCCCCATTTCGAGCCTTATTGAGTGGTTCTTGTGCCGGAGTTTCAACTTCCTTGTTAATCCATTTTTCTATTTCATCTGATTCCTCCCCATCTATAAGGCGAGTGTGAAAATGCTTTTTATAAGCTATTGATTTTAATGACCTTTTTTGCCATATTGGGAATAATTCATGGGGTACTAGGGTATTGTAAACACATATTTTACCTTGCTTGTTTGTCCATGCTTTTAGATATGCCCTGGGTATATAATGGTGTTTAATGCTAAGATTTCCCAAGCTACTAATCACTCCTTGATTACTTCTTTGTAGCTTGCTATAAGTTTTTTTCTTCTATTAAAAGAATTATATCCTTTAATTTATCATGTAATAAATGAAATGTATCTTTAGTTACATTTATTAGATCTTTTTGTTTAAATTCTTGGTTATGATATTCGAACCCTTCAATTACCAAATATTGAACAGGCTGCCAGGGTGCTATAAAAGCACATTGATCAGATATTTTGATCATTTTTCTATGCTTGGAAACATTACAAAACGCATTTAGATAACGGGTTTCATCGTAAAGACATTTAATACCCTCTTTAATATCGGGCTCTAGGTTAAGTTCGTTCAATTTTTCATATAGCCTCTGAAAGCTTATTTTTCCCTCATGACAGTCAGGTCTTGTCGCATAATTAATACATTGTGCTAAAATATCAAGGCTTGACTGAAGAGCTAACATCATTGCAATAAATTCTGCCGATATTGGAACTTGCATGTCTTCAACATTTGACTGCTTTGATAAGTTCTCTACAATATCGTAATGGTACTTGGCACAACCTAACCTAAAATTTAAAGATTCTCTATATGTTTCATAAGAGCTCATATTATCTCCTTAGTCTTTCTCTTAATCCTGTCAGTCTCGACTAATGCTTTAATAATTTTGTGGTAATGCCTGACATCATCAAAACCTAGGACTTTGCCTTTTCTATCTTTCAACCACTTTTGTGCAGGTTGATAGCCACCTACATAAAACTCCCAGGCTACTTGAGGAACATTATCAAAATACTGCTGATAAATAATATTCATAAAAATCTAAAGAAAAAATGTCTTTAAGGTAATTAGGAAGTAGAAATATTGCTTTTATAACTCTGATATGCCGAAGGATTAATTATTGTTTCGAGTTGCCGTTGTCGTTGCCATCTAGTAAATCCTCTAACTCACTTCTAAACTCACCTTTTAGTAGTCTTCCATCTCTTAAATATTGAAAAAATTCGGAATAATTTACAGGACTCAAAAAATGTAAAAGATATTGTTGGTTGATATCATTAGTTTGAAGTTCTTTATTTAAGTCAGAGAAATACTTCTTTGCCCACCTATATTTTGCTTTGTTTTCATCAGAATCATCATTATCGTGTTTTATTTCAACCACAACGATATAATTGACTAAATTAGATGTAACACTAACAAAGAAATCTGGACTGAATAATTGCTGTTTTGAATGTTCACCTTTTCTCCAAGTAAACTCAATACCATAAAACCTTTGATCTCTACTCTTGATCCATGCTTCGATTGTTTCAACATTTTCTTTGCTACATAAGTTTTCAATAAATCGCTTTTCAGGTTCAGATTTAGAAAAAATAATATCCATAGGTGTTTTCATTAAATATGGATTCTTCTGTTTAACTGCACCTCTAGCTAAACTTTCATCATTAATAATATCTTCTAGTATATCTTTGTTTTCACCGAATAATTCGTTTTTATAGCCATCAGTAAAAAATACAGAACAGCCTCTTTTAAGATTTCCAATTGACATAGTTTCATTAAACATTGTTGTAGTAGATAGCTTTACAGGGGTACTTACTTTTCTTAAATTTACTATTGTCTTTCCTTTTTTCCTCAACAAAGTTCCAAATGCTTGAAGAATTTTTTGTCTGTTTTTATCCGTTAATCGCTCACCTTTAATCCCACATTTTTCCATTGATTTCGCTATTAGTTTTTTTATTACATGTTTAGGTGGAAGTTCATTCTTTGTATATTCACCCTCATTTAGCTTTAACACCTTGCCTTCCCATTCTCTTGTTTTAAATTCTTCGAAAATCTTATTAACCACTTCGTCAATTGAGTATGAATTATATTCAATCAAAGTTTTCTTTGAGATTTGCTCGCCATAAAGGTTTGTATATTCTGTTTCCTTACATATTTCTTCTACCTGGGAAATAAGATCAATATAACCTTTTGTGTAATCAAATATCTCTGTATCTGTTTTGGCTTCTTTGATAATAGGCTCTTTATCATAGTCAATCTTGTATAGCTCAAAATTATATATAGCTCTGTCTCCCTCAGTAAGAATAGAACTAGTAAGCCTCATCTCAATTTCAAGTATTTCATCAACAAGCCCTTTTATATTTCTACTCCAGGCATCGTGATTAAAAACTCTCACTCTTGGTTGTGGCGATTTATATTCTTCAGGGATTCTCAAACCTCTCCCTAAAACTTGTGCTATAAGAAGTTTTGAGTTAAAAGCTCTGTCTTCCCAAGGAACAATTTGAAAAACATTTTTAACATCCCAACCTTCAGTAAGCATGGAAACAGATACTATCCATTCAGCAGATGATTCAGTTCTGTCAACATATTTTAATTTCAAAATATTTGATTCATGCTCTTTGGCAGAAGTAACAACTAATATCTTTTCTGAAGCTTCTTCTTCACTTAAATATTCTTTCTGTGAAATAAACTCTCCGACCTTACTAGCTAATCTTTTTGCATTTTTTATATCTTTAGTAACCAAGATAGTTAGTGGTTTTATTTTGAAATACTTATTCTTGTTTTCTAAATGATTATCATATATTTTTTGTAATTTTTCTTGAGTCTCTATAGTCTCATCTTTACTTACGTAATCAACCATTTTAACAATTTTGTCATCCACAGCTTGTCTTAAAGAGTATCTGTAAATAACATCATTAAAATAATCATCTTCGATATAGGCTGTTCCAGTAAAGCCAAGCATATATTTAAAATTATAATCGTTACTAAGTAGAAATTCTTTCCATTTCTTTATACTGCGACTATTTAAATCCCTACCAGAAACTTTATTAAAAACATGATGAACCTCATCATTTAATACTAAAACACTTTGCCCTAAACCCGTTAAACTATCATTTATAGAAGATCCTGTAGATTTGTAAACTGCATGAATATTTTCAACACATATATCCCCATCTTTTATTGTGCTGTTAGCATCGATAATTCTTGGGTTTTTATGTTTTGAATCATTCGGAATAAAAGATCTAAGTTTATCGTCTCCACTTAATGCAGCAAATTTATCAATTAATCCACTCTCTATGGTTAACGAGGGGCATAAAACTAGAACTTTATCAACAATCCCTAAAGAAAGCATTATTTGTGCAATACCATATATAACATAGCTTTTACCTGTTCCTGTTGCTAAGTCTATTGTTCCTGAAAGCTTACCTGGCAATTGGATGTGCTGTAGGTATTCATCTAAATCCCTATATTTATTCTGTATTTCTGAGTTATTTTGCCAGTTTGCACTGACTAAATCTTCAATACTGTTATATGTTCCCGAAGCAAGATATACTATAGCAGTTTCGATTGCTTCTTTTTGAAAAGGTCTATTTTGAGAAAGAGCATCTAAATAACGTTCCCATTTTGAAAGATCTATTACAAAAGGATCATATGTTTTGCTTACGTTAAGTACTAAATCTTTTGTTGTATAAGTTTTGATTTCTTGCATTTTTACTCCCCTACTGTCAAGGCTTCTTTAAATTCATTTCCATAAATATCAATATAGATAACCATAACTTTTCTCCCGCATTTTTCCCTATCTAGTTCGATTATTATTTCTTTTTGTTGCTTTAGCTCTTGTTTAATAGTTTCTTCATCTTCGTCTTTTTTCACTTTTGGCAACAAATCACTAGCAAAATAATAATTATCCATGACAAACATTCCATCATCATAATCAATATCGACTAAAACCATTGCTAATGATTCAAAGTTGCCCATATCTTTATTAGTTTCTTCCTCAGTGTAATCAGATAAAAATTCTTTGATGTTAATATGTATCTTGTTTTGGTTGTAATTGAGTTCTGACTTAACATATGGCTGTCGAATAAAATGAAAACCAACAACATCTTCCAAATCATTAATCTTATTTTTACTTTGTGGCTGTCTAATCTTTTTAAAATGGACTTTGTGCAATTCTTTTATGACTTGATAAGGCACCTTTAGAAAGTAATATCTAACTGAATCTATTTCATGATAATCGGTAATAAAGTTTACATAGTTAGAAGGAGCAATTATATAAAGCCTGCCATCAACTTTACTACCTAAATACGAATGTAAATCTTCGAGATATTCTATATTCACTTCGGCATCTTTAAAATCCCAATGAGGATATATCAAACAATAATAGCCGTCTTTTCTTTCACCATCAATCTTAATTCCACTTATTTTTTTATTAATTTTCTCTACTTCAAAAAGGTTCATCACAAAGTTTATGTAATGCTCCTTTTCCATCTCAAAAACTAAATTTAAATCATAAATGCCCGTATTAACAGTATAAAAGCTTTTAGCCTTTTTTAAATATTTTTTTCCAATATTACTCCAGCTCTTACTTTCTTCTATTGTTAATAGACGTTTTTGCATAGTATAAAATGCAAGTTTACCTATATCACACATGATCCATCTTCTTCCCATTTTTTCTGCAACAGAAGCCGTTGTCCCAGAGCCTGCAAAAAAATCTAATACTAAATCATCTGGCTCTGTTGAAACTGAAATTATTCTGTTCAGTAATGCTTCTGAGTTCTCAGTTGGATAATCCGTTGTAAATGTATATCCAGGAATATCTGTCCAATTTGAATCTAAATTAACTTCTTGTTTTGGTTCTACCCAGTATTCTAACTTTTTAGTATTAGTATTAACTCTTAATTTTCCTTGACGATATTTTTCATCCGCTTGATCTTGAGGAAATGTAAAATGTCTTCCAGAGGGAGGGTAGTAGGTTTTCCCTTCAATAACAAGAAATCTAGGTCCAGGTATTCCAGGTGAATCCATGCCATGCCAATAACCTTTTTTAGGCTTGTCCAAAGCTTTTAATACATTATGATATTTTGCATTTTCTGTATTAAAGTATACGTAGATATGATCTACAGCATTGGGTATATTTCTTCTCCCTTTATCAGTAACGTTCTTTTTTACTCTGTTAACAATGATCTCATTAGTAAAATTGTTTTTTCCGAATATTTCATCCAGACATAATTTAATATAATGTCCAAAGTGACTACCCTGCCTAACAAATATCCATCCATCATCGGACAGAATTTCTTTTGCATAAAATAACCGTCTTCTTAAAAATTCTACAAACTCTGCACCTTTTCTTTTGGCAGAATAACCCTTTTGTCCTTTGATACCATCATATTCATCACCTGTCCCAAAAGGAGGATCTATGTATATAAGTTTAACTTTATCTTTTACTTTATCTTTTATTAATGGATCTTTATTCTCGTAGACAGTTTTAAGAAATTGAAGGTTATCACCAAAAATAATCATATTAGCCCATTTAACTTCCTCGTTGCAAAAATTGAACTTTTTTTCTACCTGTAATGGTACAGGAAAAACTCCATCCTCATTTGCGAGGACATCCTCTTTCCTCATTTTCCCAGCATAAGCTAGCTCATATTCAACATGCTTTATTGGGAATAATCTATGCTTATAGTCCTCAGGTATAGGATCACCACTTTTTAATCGTTCAACTAAAAATTCTATCTCTGAGAAAGTTAAACTCATTAATATCACACCCCACTACATTTTATAACCAAATGCGAAGTTTTCATATTGAAATAGCCCTAATATTAATTATTAATATGTTCCCATCTTCAAATTTCAAGGGAACCTTGTAAACTCTTTATGTCAGACATTATAATTGTTTATGTTACTCTTTGCAAAACTTGAGTTTTTCTCATCCCAGCTCTAATATCAACTTTATTGCTGTGTTCTTTCCTCACCTTCTATCCCAATATCACAAAATTCAGGAATACTCATTAGATTAATTCCCGTAGGAGCATCAAAACCTTTTGCAACAACTAAAGCCTCAATAGGCTAGTTTAATGAGCCATCTCCAATTGTCTATAGTTCAGCTATACTCCAGATAAAGTTTACTTTTTCTTGGAAGTTGTTCAATGTTCGCCCCCCTGATTAATTGGTCTAATTTTATCAGCAGATAGGTATTCATAGCTGATTATAAACAATGTAATGGACACATATGTGTCCTTAAAAGCTTTCACATTATTTTATGTTTTTTGTTAAACCATATAGCGGTTAACCAATCGAACTATGCTGTGATCATCATTCTCCACTATTATTAAAATGCCTGTTTTCATCCATATCATAATTTGAGTATTCAATATACCTATCCCAAGTGTCTTTCTTAAAATCCTCTGGTTGATCACCATAAATCCACCCAAATAAATTACTTATGTTAGCATTGGGGTATCTGAAAAACTATACACCTTGATTTTTCAAATTTTGGTTTATATCTACCAAAGTTGATTTAAAAGCCTTCTCCATTCTTGCCATACTATCAACCATAAAAGCTATTATTTCCTCCCACTCTTCCTTTTCATAGAAGTTTACATCTCGCATCACATGCTTTATACGGCTGACTTTAACATCATCTAACCTTTCCCATTCAAGTGGTTCTCCAAACTCCGCTTCAATAGTTTCTTTTAAGTTGTAGAGTTTATCATAAATAAATTTGTTTTCTTCAGCGATAGGTCTAGCAATATGAACTTCTGTCCTTGCATAATTTTTACCTATTGAAAAGCTGAAACCAACGTTACTCATACCAGCACCAGCAATTATCCATTGATCCTTGGTGGGATTGACATTCTGGAATAAAGCTGACTTTTTGTTCATTTCATTTAATAGCAACTTCCAAAATTCCATTCTCAAGTAGTGTATAGATTTTAATTCTTCCTGTGAATCAATGTCTTCCTGTGTTTTATCAGCCATACTGATAATATATTCTTCTGTATCCTTCATCGGGATAATTTGTTCAACATCCAAGAGCAATTGATCTTCTAATGCATACGGCGTAACCTTAAAGCATTGAATTCTTAATTTATAGTTCATGAGCCATAACACTGTAGAAGTAACTTCTTTGCGGAAATTACCTGAAACCATAATAATTCTTTGAGTCTGCCCTTTATTTAATTGAATTTCTTCATACTCACTATCATTAAAAAACTCTACCA
>PUNP01000818.1 GCA_003551785.1 Candidatus Brocadiaceae bacterium
GTAGAGTTGTTCCGCAGTGAGTTCCATATCGGGTTCGGCAACAATATAATCACGGTGCGGCTTATTGTATACAAAGAACCACACGTACAACGCGGCGATAAGTCCCGCGACGGCAATGGCCAAAACAATGATTTTCCAGGTCTTCATGTCATAAAAGCTTTATCAAACGGTCGAAATGCCTATCCTGCATTATTCATGAAAAAGATGCATCATAGGGGCTAAAGGCAAAAAAAACGCGCGAATCAATTATCCTGCGCACCATCGTCAACCCATGCAGCGATCTGCTCGCGCGGACACTCATCGAGCTGAGGTTGCCCCTGTGGCATGGCACTATAGTCAGGATCATGATTCACGGACCGAACTAGGCTTCCATCCATGGCCACTTCACGCAAACCTTCATAGTCAGCGGTAACGATGCCGGCAGACGGGTTGGCGCCTGAGTGACAACTGTTACAATGCGTCTCCATGATTGGCGCAATGGTCTCGGAATAGGTCACATTTTCCAGGTCGCAGCCAGGTTCAACTTCATCTTCACTGTCGCTGCTGCAGGCAGCGAAAACCACCATGGCGGAAATGAAAAACACGAAAGTCCATTTTGCGAAAGAAAAAAGGTTGTTTTTGATCATCATCGTTGTAAGATTTTAAAGGTTGATGAAAGGCCCATGAACAGGTTTTGATCCATCATGGAATGGATATGTTGACGTTTCGACATTTTGACTTGATGTAAACACAATGCATTAGTGTTTGATTTGCACCGGCAAGGTGTGCACAGCATCTTCTGCACTGATCCGGAGGTAATATATCCCTGATGGAAGATCAGCCACATTGATCTGGTGTTTGTTAGATTGGACGCGGGTGGCATAAACAGCTCGCCCCTGCAAATTGAACAAACTCAGTTCCGCTTCCATTATTCCGGCAAACTCAAGGTTCAGCAGAGAATGCGCCGGATTGGGAAAGAGTTTCATTTCCGCAATCAGAAGGTCACAGGCATTGGTATCATCCGTCATCAGCGTAACCACAATGGTCTCATCTTGATCCGCTATGGTCGCCGAGCCTTCCTCGCTTCCGTAACCATCCCTGGTCACCACATAATCATAATCCCCGGGCGTCAGGTCTTCAAAGACATACACACCGGAATCGAAAGCCTCCCCATTCAAAGTAATGATAGCATCAGGTATTTCCGTTGCATTTTCATCCTGGATGATGAAAGTAAGGGTATAGGCATCTGCATCAAAATGGGCAACGAGCGTTACATCCTCAGCGGGCATCACGTATTCAAAGTCAGGCACTTCGCTCACGTGCTCACCCAAATCGTCAAACCACCCATAAAAGGAGTATCCATCATGGGCCTCAACAGAAACATTCACTGTTTCGCCTTCCTCATACGCACCATCACCGCTGACCGAACCAGCATTTTCAGGGTCCGTCAACAGGGTCAGCACAAACGTCTCCTCATCTTCTTCGGCAGCTGCAAAGCTTGATGAACCGGTTTCAATCATGTCCCCACCGGTGCCATTATCCGCATTTGCAGCGTTTACCACGTAATAGAAGGTAACCTCGCCGGAAGCATCATCCGGTGCAGTCCACTCAAAACTCCAGCTATTCGTGGCGTCAGCATTTTTGTGGCCCACATATTGCCGGTCATTGCCGCCAACCCCGAACGAAGTATTGTCTTCATCAAGCAATGCGAAATCACCGGCAGGCATTTCATCAGCGTCAAGTGCAGTTACAGAAAACCCGTACCTTGGCGCATCATAATCAGCCTCGAAGGAAATGGTGTAGGTTTCACCGGGCACATATTCTGCTTGCGCGTTATCACCAAGGACAAAGAAAGACTCGCCAGTGTAGTTTCCGCCACCGTGACACGCAGCGCAAGAGCTTTCACCTGGAGCCCCGGTGCGCCCTAAGGGTGCCTGACCACTGTTTCGATGACCAGCATTTGGCATCAGCGAAAGCAAAAAGATTCCGGATATGAACAAAAAATAAATGTAAGATTTCTTCATGGGTTGCGTTTTGGTGAATTGCAGAAATATTTTAATTTCATGCATCGACATATTTACAGCTCGCAATATAAGCATTATTAATTTTATTATTCGCTATACGGCGTTTAATAACATATTTTTTTGTTAATTTATACGCTTTTTAAATTACACACTTGGGGCGCATCCCAGTTAGTGGCCTTCTTAAGCCTTGCATCAATTTTTCAGCTTTTGGGTTTTGTTTTTTATATATCTTTGCAGCACCAATTAATCGCATGCATGAAGGGGCGTTAGCTCAGTTGGTTCAGAGCGCATGCTTGACAGGCATGAGGTCGCTGGTTCGATTCCAGCACGTCCCACAACTGAAAACCAGCCGTTTACGTAAATATCGTGAACGGCTTTTTTTATTGCTTCGCAAACATTTTAGCAAACAAACCCGTTTATATTGATCAATATTACCCCGGAAATAATATTTTTATTGTAATCCGGCCGGCTGATTTTGCCGGTCGTTTTTTATGGTATTGTTTTTTGTTGATTGGGATCGGGGGTAATGGGTGTTCTGAAATAATGGCGTTCCGGAACAGGAACATGGAACAAATCGCCGCTTTCGCTTTATTGTCGGGGGTTTCGGCTGTTCCATCGCTTGTTCCACTTGGAACAGAACATCGCCTGGGGAATTGTTATTACAACGTAAAAAAACCCGGTATGTTTTACCGGGTTCGCCCTGGAGCTTGTTCCGGGGTGGGCTAACCCCTGAATGTAATTACCCGTTATCGGGGTTTGAATGTTTGCAAATCTTTAATTACCTGATCCCTTTTGGATCGCGGTTCATTTGCTGGCCGCGTTTGTTGGGCTTGTTTGTACAATTCCATCAATTGTTCCGGGGTTAAATCCCGAATTGTATCAATAATCTGTTTTTCACTCATGGTTATTTCGTTTTTTCATTCAATTTCCGTAATTTCATTACATCAATTTCAACCGTACCGTTATGTTTTTCGCGTACGGGAATGTTTTTGCCAAATATTTCAACGGCTTTGTTTCGCGCGGCAACGTATGCAACGGCCGCTTTAACTTTTGGTGCGGCCTGATCGTTGGGTTGAAACATACAACGCGCTTTTATTTTGGCTTCCGTACCTTCCGGGATAATGGGGTTGCCGTCTTTCCAATCAATCCATCCGCTGTTAACGAATATTGAAACGCCCCGATCAATGCTATCGGGTCTTTGCCTGTATTTTCGCAAAACATCAGGCCAAATATTGCGTACGATCGAATTTGGGCTGTCCAGGCTGGGTAATTCGGTTTTTTGTATTACCGGCCAAAGCGAATCCGGTATTTGATTTTCTTCCCTGTAAATCTGCCAAATATATTCCCGGTCGTCAATCCATTTGTTTACATGTTCGGCTGTTAACGGGGTTTTTACGGCCCTGTGCCAAATGTTTTTCAGCCGTTCGCCGCGCGAAATAACCCGCTTTAACGCATTAATGTTTTCTTGGAACGCTTTTTCATCAAAAAATTCTTTCATTGCTTTAATGTTTTTGTTTGTAAATCGGTTGATTGCTGATTGTTCAAAATGGTAATATATCATCAGGGTTGACTTCCTGCCATTCTGTTTTATTAATTTCCTGGCCCTTGTAAACGGTTATTTCGTAATGTGGCCCGAACGGTATGGTTATTTCAAATTTATGGTTGTCATGTACAAATTCGAATGTTACCGTTTCCCCTTCCTGAAATATTTCGTTATCGTATAATGCCATTACAAATTCATGGGCTTTGTTTATTACCGCATGGCTTTCGCTTTCGCCAATTATTTTTGACAAATCGTAATTGGTAGCCAACGCGGGCCGGTACGCCCTGCCAATAACCGCATCTTTCCCGTCCAAATATTCGACGGTTGTTTCAACAAAATGCCAATCGTGTTCAAACGTGTATTTGCAAATGATTTTTTCGCCTGGGAATTGTTTGCTTAATTCCAGGGCTTCATCATGAAAAACGCCGTTACGGGTTTTGATATGAATATCCGATATTGCGTTCAAATATGATTTTTGAACATCGGGGGGTAATTTGTAATAATCGGTAACGGTTATCCCTTTATCCCCGGCCCCCAACGCCAATAATTGGTTGTTGTTCCAATACCAATCGTCGCGGCCTGCATGGGGCATTTTTTCAAAACGTTCAATAATAGTTTTAAAAATTTCCGGGTTGTTGGTTTCCAAAACTGTTCTGTCGTAATTTGCCATGTCGTAAATGTTTTTTGTTTGTAAATCGGTTTGTTATGCATTGTTTGGTAATTCATGCCGGGCCGTTTGGCCGGTTAAAATGATAATATGCAACGGTATCTTTCGGGCAATCCGCCGGGCCGTTGACAATTTCGCGTTGTAATCGGGATCAAACGACCGGCACAAAACAACCGGGCCGCCCCATTGGCTTTTAAAAACATCGTTTGCGTTTTCATGCAACCATCGGTTTTCGGCTGGGGTTAATCCATTACCCCCGTTTGTATGTTTGTTGGCTTTCATGGGTTATTCGTTTTTTGGTTCGTCCGGTACAACAAATTCAATTATTTCCAAATCCGGCATTTTGGCTTTAATTCGCCGGGCCATTGCCCGATCCCGTTCGGTAACATGGATTGTTCCGCTGGGGGTTTCGTCCGGCATCAAAATCAAATAATTGTCTTTTACCGGGTTCAATCGTTTTTCTTTCAACCATTGAATTTCATCAGCGGTAAACGTGTTGTCGCTGTCAATGATTTGTCTGATTTGTTCAATCTTTTTGTTTTTCATGGGTTATAATTTTAAATCGTGTTTACTTAATTCGACAATTACCATATCCGGTACTTTGGATTTGATTTGCCGGGCCATTGCCCGATCCTGTTCGGTTACGTGTGTTGGCCCGTCGGGGGTGTATTGCGGGGTCAATACCAAAACCTTTTGGGTTAACGGGTTGAAATTCATTTTTTTCAACCATTCAATTTCATCGGGGGTAAACAGTTTATCGCTGTTTGCCAATTCCCGGATTTGTTCAATCTTTTTGTTTTTCATAAATCGCCGCTTTTTAATTGTTTGATAATATAATCCAATTGTTCGTCCGTTAATTTTTCCAATTCATGCAACGGCTTGGGTAACGTATGCCGCAACAATTTTTCAATCAAATCCCATCTTTCGCGGGGCTTCAATTTATCCCAATCGGTTTTCAAATCGTCCCAATGATCATGTATAAAATTCTGAATCAATGATCGTAAATATTCGCCCGTTTTGGATTTTGTACCCTTTGGCCGCCCCCGCTTGTTTCCGCTTTCGCCTGGTTTGTATTGTGCCATGTTATTGTAATTTAATCGGGGTTAATTCGGTGAATTTTGCAGCGGTATCATTTAGCCGGATAACAACAATACCGCGCGTTGTATGTTCCCGTACGTGTAATAACATGCCGGTAACGGTATCGCCGGCCAATGCATGTTCCCGCAATTCGCCGTCTTTGTAATGCAATGTTAACCCGGCTTCAATGTCTTCATGATCGCCGCGTTGCTTTGCAGCCAAATAATGGTCAATCGCTTGTTGTCTTATTTGGCCCAATTGTGCAATGTCTTTCGTTTCCATTTCCCTGTTTTTTTCTGTTAATAATTGGGTTTGTTTGCTGTATTGTTTGATAACTTTTGTTTGTTGTTTCTGAATCGGTTGTTATTCGCTTGTTTTCAATCATTACCCCCTGCCACCTGATCAGAACGGGGTTAATTCTTTAGCAAAACATCGTATTGTTTTGCTATGTGAAAAATCATGCTTTCGGTAAATCCTGGGGGGTTACGCAATACCGCGTTGTATTGCCAATCGGTTTGCTGGGGTTTGTATTTGGGGTAAAATTGGCTGATCCGGTGAAACAATTCCCGGCCGCTTTCACCGTAAACGGTCGCCAACGCCCCGGCAATCTTAATCCAATCATGGTAATCGGTTGTAATATCCCGCCCCTGGGCTTCGATTTTGCTGATCAGCTGTTCCAGGGCATCGCCGGCCCGTTTTGTTGTCCTGGGGGCTTTAAAACGCTTTTGCGGGGCCAATTTATGGTATGGGGTCGCTTCCATATTGAAAACCGGGTCGCGGTCGTAACTGTAAAACCGCAATCGGGCAACGTCGGAACATGCCGCGTCAATTTCCATTCCCAAACCGCGAAAATCGGCCTGTAACGCTTCGAAATGCCGCCGGTGGTGTTCGGGGTCGCTGATCGGAATTAACGCCCATAAACCGCCCCCGCTTGCGCTTAACCCGGCATAAAATACGTTTGATATGCCGCGTAATGTTCGCTTTGCCTGTTCCGGGTCGGTATCGTCAAAATCCAGGGCAATAAACCCGGAATGTTCAATCAGCCCATCAGCCCGCCGCGCTGAAAAACGCCCGCTGGGGGTAATGGCTGGCAATCCCTTTTTCAATTCGCGCCGCCGGTCTTTGTCGGGTTCGGCCCGGATCGCATCAACCAACGCATTAAACCGGTCGTAACCTTCCAGCCAACGCAACAATGAAATATCTTTGGGCTTGGTATCGTTTGCGTTTTTAAAGCCGCTGACTGTTATTTGTTTTGGTTGATCCATCGGAAAATTGTTGATACGTGGGTTTGCGTTCCAAATACGGTTTCTGAAATTTGCCGGTATGTTTGCCCGGCCCGGTGCAATTCCAGGGCTTTTTTGACGTTTTCGGCCCGATCAATATGTTTATGTTCGAAATCCATCACCTGGGGCAACCGCGCGTAAACGTCAACGGCATGGGTTTTCAAAACTTCAATGATTTGCATTGTCAACTGGAAATCCTGATCGCCGCAAACCAACGGCCGTTTCAGCCCATCACCGCCGAAATACCGCATTGTCGTTAATATCATGGCAATTCGAAAAAACTGTAACCCCAAACGGTTAACCGCGCCGTCCAAATCGTGGGAAACGTCGTTTTGCAGGGCTGTTTTCAGCTTTTGGAAATGATCCAGGAATTGTTTTTGCTGATCGGGGGTTAATTCAAACGTTACCGGTTCTGATTGGCCGTTCATGAATTTGTATATTTCGCGTAATGCATGGCCAACGTCCTGAAACGTATCGTAACAAAAGGCTTTCGCCTGGTCAAAAACATTTTTGAAACTGGGATCGGGGGGTAATGTGAAATAACAAAACCGCGAAAACAAACCATTTTCCGCCGTCGGGATCAATGCCAACAGTTGATCAGCCGTTGACGACAAAATAACCGATAACCGGGGGTTGTCAATTTCAACAAATTCTTTCCCGGTTCGCCTGTAATAACTGATCCCTTCATGATGAAACGCTTTGCGCAATCCATCGCTGAAATTGCCGTAATCCTGCCTGATCGCGTCGGCCAACGTATCGCCTTCGGTTTCAAACAACGTTCCCGCCCCCTGGTTCGCGCTTAACAATTCGAAAAACCCCGTTTTTGACGAATTGGCTGGGATAAAATGTAATAATTGCGGGGGTTCGGGTTCGCCTTCCAAATGGTTTTCCTGGGCTTCCAACGTTTCGGCCAATTTCAACCGGTGAACAGCCGCCCCCAATTCGCGCGCGTATCGCAATGCCCCCTTTCCTGATCCGTATGGCCCCAAAATGTACACATACAAATTCGGGGTTACGGTTTGGCCGTCGTATTGGCCGACAATGTTCGGTAACATTCCCGATATTACCCCCAACGCCCCCATCAGAAATACGCTTTTTTCGGTCGGGTCGGTTAACGCTTCCAAACCGTCGCTGATCATTACCGGCATTTCATCAAATACCGCCGCTGGGAATGTTCGCCGCTGGGTATCGGGGGTAATTGCATTTAAATCAATCATGTCAATCATGGCTTTATTTTTCAATCGTTACCCCTTGGTGTTCGTTTGTTGCGCGCGCCTTCGAAATGAAATTGTCCAATTCGGATCGCCGAAACATCAGCTTTTTGCTGGGTTTGTGGAACGGGATTTGGTTATTCATTGTCCGTTTGTAAATCCAGCTTTTGGAAACGTGTAAATAATCGGCCGCCTGATCAGCGGTTAACCATTCGTTGACCGGGCCGTTTGGCTGGGCTTCCAATCTTTCGTTGATCGCTTCCAGCTTGTCGGATAATTCTGTAAATGGATTTGTTTGCATTGCATTGATTTTTTTTGATTGTTTTCGAAAACAAATTTATAATGAAACACAATACAACGCAAGCATAATTAACTGAAAACCAATATAATACGGTCGGATAAAACAATAAAAAAACCAGCTTTTGGCTGGTTAATATGGGGGTTCGTAGGGTCGGATAAATTACATCAATTCCCGGAATTTTTTAATGTATCGCTGGTAATATGCATCTTTTTTTGGCTTTCCCAATGCAATTGGCTGGCCGTCGGGCTGGGCAAAACATCGGGAAACGTCCGCTTTCCGTATGGTTTTGCCGTCGGTTACCGCTTCCAAAAACGCCCGCAATGTATATTGGTTTGATTGTTTGTTGCGGTTCAAATCAATCCATCGGACGCGTTCGAATCCTGGGGGTAACGGTCGCGGGGTTAATGATGAAATGAAATGCTTTAGGCTGGTTGCGCAATATTGTTTCATTTCGGGGTAAATGTATTGTAATTGCTTTGGGGTTAATACTGAATCAAACCCGAATCCATTTATCAGATATTCATTGTAAAACCGTTTTGCCCATCGGTAATTATCAATTTTTGCGGGGCTTTTGTACCGGCTTCCAATCTTTCCCATCAGAAACGACAAATGTTTTTTTGCGTATTGCTGGTAATCCTGGGGGGTTGTATCGGGGTTCGCCTGTAAATATTCCTGGTAATTGCGTTCGAATATCGCGGGAAAATCCCGTTTGCTTTTGGGGTTGATATATTTTTCGCCGGTTGTTTCTTTTTGTGGCCAATTTTCGCGAAGGCCATGATACGGGCCATAA
>PUNP01000059.1 GCA_003551785.1 Candidatus Brocadiaceae bacterium
ACGTTGTAGGGGCGACTGGCAGGTCGCCCTGACTGCGCGATTTTGTCCTTGATCGTTCAGGGGCGAACAGCCATTCGCCCCTACAGTCGATTGAGCGACAAAAAAATGTTAGATTGGTTAGGCTAAGGACCTAAGGACCTATTATATCATAAATCATTCTCGATAATCACGGGAAAGGGCTTTTTCACAGACCTTATAAACTGTTTTGGGAGTGAGCTGGGTCATACATCTATGGTCTTTAGTGCAAATTTTTTTCTGGCACGGCCCGCAATCTACATCAACTCTCGCCACATAATCGTGCGGGAAGCCGCTCTCGGTATAAGCAGGTGCCGTTGGCCCCATCAAACAAACCGTCGGGGTATTCAGAGCTACGCCATAATGCCGGGGACCGGAATCAGTCGAGATAAGCAGTTCGGCCCTGTCTACAGCATATTTCAGCAGATGCAGGTCAAGTCCACAGGAGGTCAGGTTAAATGTCGGCACAGTGACCAAATTTTGCAGTTTTTTAACCAGAACGTTCGCTGATGGGGCTCCGATAAAAGCGATGTCGGCTGCGAATTTTTCAGCCAACATTTCTATCAATTCCTTATAATGTTTAAGGGGCCATAATTTTGATGGGCCATACCCCGCCGATGGGTGAATAAGAAACAGTGGGGAGTCGGGTTTTATGCCTCTTCCCGACAATATTTTTTCCGCGCTAAAGCCGTCTGCTCCCGAATAATTCAGATAGGGATGTGTATCGCCCGATTCAATATCTAACGGCTCTAACAAATCAAGGTAATATTTTGCCATATAGAATGGTTGGAATACCCCATTTTCATCCGTCGGGCGCTCAATAGCTGTAGTAAGCAGCATCTTCCGGGCATCACGCTTATAACCTATCCGGCTATCAACCCTGGCGAACCACATCATAAGGGCTGAACTGAATGAATGGGGAAGGATTACGGCCACATCACAATCATTGGCTTTAATTTCGCCAACGCATCGTCCGAAGTTTTTTACACTCTCCCACCCATCACTCCGCCGGTCATAGGGAATTATCTTATCGACAAACTCATTCCGCCTGATGACGGGGACAAGGGTAGAATCAATAACAATGGTAACGTGGATGTCATGTAAATTTTCTTTCAATGCCCGTAATAACGGAGTGGCCATAACTACGTCGCCGACCCAGTTAGGCATCCTTACACAAATTCTGTTCATATGGAATGGCATTTTACTGAATCACCGAAACGTCGAAACTGCGTTCATCGAACTCGGGGCTGCGTCGCCATATCCTCAGCATCCTTTCAAAGTATTTTCGCTCATAATGCTCGGGCACCTCAACCGTAGCCTCATCGGCATCTAATTGATTAGCAAGCATATTGGTGGTATGAGCTGTGGATTCTATAGTTTCCGATACCCGCCCGGTAACGGAAACATATCCCCACACCAGAATCCCGGTGATTAACAGTATTATCACAAACAATATATATGTTTTTTTAATGATCATAGCTTTTGGTTTTGTCGTTATGTGGTTACTTATCAGTCTGAACGTAGAAATCGAGCAGATCCATTTGAATCTCCACATTCACAACACCCTTTTGACGCCTTTCGTTATCGGTATTCAGATTTATTTTATTGATGATTAAAAACGGTGTAGGATTGCTCATATTGATAGCCGAGAGATCGTCTAATAGTATTTTGAGTATATCCAATCGAATGTCTAACTTCATTTGAACGGGGAAAACTTGACATTGCGGCATTGAAACCCCGGCAATAGTCGCGTGCTCGAGTTCATGCATTTTCTCCGGGTCTGATATAGTAATTCCGTTAATATTTATTGGTGCGTCCACAGAATGGCGGTTCAATATCTCAACTAAAATGTAAGCGATAGCGGTTTTCTTTTCCAGAAGGGGGAAAAGCTCCGGTGCGGGGCGCCCGTCCGTCCGCCCCACCCATTCGTCAACAGCGCCCAAGTTCAGAAAACCCTGACTTTTCGCTTTAGCTTCAATTTCCGCCATAAATTCCCTGAAATTGCCCGCAACTCTATAAGGGTCGCCGGAAGCCGTTTCAAGCAAATCATGGGAAAACAAGTCGTCTTGTAAATCCAGGTAAAACTCAGAAGATTCTTGAAGTTCGGAAATCAAATGCTCTCTGGTATTATCAAAAACATCGATATTCGCAACCGAAGGCATTATATCCGCCTGGAGCCTTTCATTTAAGGTCGATTCAACCGCCCGAAGCTCGTTTAGTGATTCAGAATAATCTTGAAAAGCGGGAAATGCTCCCAAAACCGCTGCAATAACAGCCGCAAACCACAGAAGTATCAAAAGCAGGATGCTAAGTAGTTTTTTGTTACCTGGCTTCATGTATTGTTTAATCCTGTAGAATAGGGGTTATGATCTCTATTTCAAAAGCCATTTTCTCATGGTCCCAGCTTAATATTCTCACTCTGGTAATAGCAAACTCGCTTTCCAGTTGCTCATCATCTTCACTTTGGAACGGTTCATTCAACGTGAAGGCGCTATCACCGCGGAACTTTCCGAAAGAATACAAACTGTCCGTCTCAAAAACGTAAACCCGGTCTCCCTGTTGAATGAGTTCTTGCCAAATTAAACTATCTCCGGATAGAGTTACCCTCTGCTCAGCACTTTTAAACTCTGCCTGTGAAACGGCCAGAGCAAGCGTTTTCGACTTCCTGAGCTGGGACAGCAGTCTCGTATCGAATTCCGAATATGCCCGCGAAGGGGATAAATTGCCATTGCTGATAACTCCACTTATATGTGTAGAAAAGACATGAAGCTCCTGACCTCCTGCTTCACCGCTCTGAATAACTTCTGGCACCGTTTTCAGTTCTTCAAGCCGGAAACTGACTTGGACATCCTCCTCCTCCTCCTCCGTTTCGTACTGATTGGCATGAGCAAAGGAGGAGGTGATAGCGGAAACGATTTCTGCCACCTGAGCTCTGCCTCTGGGGATTTCTGAGAGGCGGTAAATACCGGCGGTAATAGCATCAACATCCGCAGCATCTTCTAACTCGCGCTGCCTGTCTGCAAATAAATATACAACATCCTGTGCGGGTTCCAGTACTTCACGGATTCGGGCGTCTACCGTACGAAAGAAGAAAGTCAAGGCTAAAGCTAAAAACAAAGCGGCGGCAGCCAGCAAGGTACCCCAGTTTTTCTTTCCGGCCCTTTTGACACTGCGTGCTGTAGTTTCCGGAGCGAGAGAGAATGTAAAAGAAGTACCACCAAGTGCTTTGATACCTGCCCCTAACGCGACGGCAAAGCGGTCCAGGTTGGAAGTTAAAAATTTGCGGTCAACTCCCTTTTTCACGGAAAACCCGTGTGTTTTAGAAATGATATGGGGCGGCCGGCCGGTGATTTGCCCAAATTTCTGCTTAACACCGGGTAAACGACGCCCGCCACCGCACAAAAAAACATTCTCAAAATCCGATGAATTGCCGGTTCGCTCCACATACTCTAATTGCGTTTTCATCTCACGTGCGAGTTGTTGTATGCCTGGTTTGATGATTTCAAACAAGGCCTCGGCCATGGGCGATTCTTTTATTTTATGCTTCGACTCTTCGGCCTGCTTAAACGGAATTTCAAATTTCTCAGTCAAAATTTTCGTAATGTCATCGCCACCATAAGCAAAATCCCGCAACCAAAACTCATCATCATATACCCCCACCATAATACAATTTCGCGCCCCGATATCTACTCCGAGACAAGAGGTCGGGTCTATGGATTCATCATATTTCAAAAAACTGAGAAGCCCCATCGGTGTCAATATTATTTCTGCAATTTTGTCTACGCCCGCTTTTGAAAACGCTGTTATATAGGTATGAATAGCAGACTTTTTTACGGCAAAAAGCAGCCCGTTGAGGCGTCCCCCTTCAGAAGTCGCCTGAGGAAACATGTGGTAATCCCAAAAAACCTCGTCAAGAACATAGGGGATAGTGTTAGAAGCTTCATACCTCACTAATTCTTCTAAAGTTCGTTTACCAACTATAGCGATGTCTATCTCATGGATAAGTGTATTGACCGGCGGAATTGCGACAGTAACAGGGTAGCGGCTGATATGATAGCGGTTTTCAAATTCTGCAATTCCTTTCCAGATACGCGAGTCACGGCTGGGGTCTTTATTTGTCTGGGACAAAACGGGAGGCGAAAGCTTGATTATGCCGGCATCAAGGATTTCAATGCCGTGTCTGGCTTTGCGTAAAAAAGCCCCTTTAATGGTGCTGTTTCCGATGTCTATGGCCCAAATTTTAGAAACCGACATAAGCCCCACTCGCAAATAAAATTATTGTAAATATCCAGTGAATCACGGCAACCTCTCACTAACGGGACAGTGCACGTTGGTAATGTCACGAGGTTCACAAAGGACTTGCAATTCATTATACAGTAGATATTCCACCTTATGCAATCGCAAGCATTCGTATTAAAATTTGTTATGACTTTTGGGGGCGGGAAGCTCTAATTGTCATACTCGGCTGATATACTTGAAAAAAAAGGTTTATCTCGATTAATATATAAGCGTTATGAATATTAATGCGCTACAGATAGAAAAGCATCTAATGGGCAGTGCTCCGTCTTCGCCGCTCTATGTCGTTTGCGGTGAAGATGAATCATTAAAATCTTCTGTGCTTTCGAGTTTGCGGGCTGCCAATGAGGCAGATGATCAGCCCGGCAGCACTACTTTGGAAGTCGATGAATTAGAAGACCATCGACGTATTTTTGATGAGCTTTACACCCAGCCGTTCCTGGGCATGGCCGGCAAGAGGATGGTGATAGTGCGCAGAGGGGAAGAACTGGTCGATGCAGCCTCCGACCAGCTTACCGAATACGCGAAAAAACCATCCCGAACTTCTATTTTGGTGCTTTGTTGTGAAAAATTAGGCAGGCGATCCAACCCGGGGCGTACACTTTCCAAAAATTCAGTATGGGTGGATTGCAGCAAAATAAAATGGGATGAAGCCCGGCGGTGGGTTGCGCAACAAGTGAGGAGTGAGGGGCTTAAAATTGATGGTCGGGCCGCAAGCGATTTGGTTCAGTCGATAGGGCCCCATGTGACGGCTCTGAAGCGGGAGTTGGATAAGCTGGTTCTTTATGCTGCTGAGAGTGGTTTTATTGACCAGAGAGCAGTCCATGACGTGGTGCCTGCAAGTCGCGCCCGAACGGTGTTTGAACTGAGCGATGCAATCGCAGCATCAAAAATTAAGGAGTCTGTTGAGCTGGGGCAGACTTTATTGTTACATGGCGAGGAACCCATAATGATCGTAGCGTTTTTAAGTTCACGGTTCCGGGACCTGTGGCAGGTTTATCGGTTGACTAAAAGGCGCATGCCGCTGCGGGATATAGCCTCCGAAGTGGGGATGCCCGAATTCGCCGTCAAACGGGCTGCACAGGCTGTGAGAAGGCGAAACGACCAGTGGTTCGCCAGGCGGTTGCGGATGCTGTCGGAGGCCGACACTGCATTGAAAACGACATCTATGCCGTCGAAAAGCTTGCAAACATGGCTGACGGGGCTTATAGCCGGGTTGGGAGCGAGGGATTAAAGCGTGTCTGCCCCGATTTCCAGCAACCGTAGCTTATTTTTCAGATTTGATGTAGTTAATTTGGTTGCGGCCCTTTGTTTTCGATTCATATAAGGCTTGATCGGCACGTGCAATAATTGCCTCCGCTGACTCAATATCTTCATCCCGGTTTGCAATTTTTGCTTCCGTCACGCCGATACTCAGTGACATATTAACACTTTCACCCTCTTTTCCCTGGAAGCTGTGTTCGCCCACCCTGGCATGTATTTTATTGGCTGCGGTTACCGCGCCGTCCAATTTAGTTTCAGGCAGAACGATGATGAGTTCATCCCCGCCATATCGTGCCGGAATATCCGTATGCCGGATAGAGTTTTCAATAATTTGGGTTATATCACGTAAGACCTTATCCCCCAGAATATGTCCATGTGTATCGTTAAATCCTTTGAAATAGTCCACATCTATGATGATGATTGACAGAGGCCGTTCGTACCTCTTGACTCTTTGCAGTTCTTCCTCTAATTTCCCGATTAAGTAGCGTCGATTGAATATTCCCAATAAACCATCTTTTTCAGCTTGTTGCTGCAGCTTGTCACGAAGCTGCATATTCTTTAATGTGAACGAAATAGAATTCACCAGAAGGTTCATGAAATGGCGGTCTAACTGGCCAAAGGCTTCCCCTGAATGCCGGAACATGATAAGTATGTAGGAGACTTCGGAGTCTAAAGTAATGGGAGAAGCAATGATTGATCTATAGTTTTTTTTCCAGTCATCATTGACGTCTTTGTAGCGCCTGATGTTGTTAAGTCTTAAAAGCTGATTGGCCTCGGCAACTTTAGTAAGTAAAGCATCGTTTTCAGTGAATTTATCGTTACCTGAGTCGCTGCCTTCAGGATAGGCAGTTAAAAGTTTAAATGCTTTTGAACCATCAATGCTGTTTTCTCTCACTTCAAATATTGCAGTACGATGATTGGGGATCAAATTATGGGTTGAAATGTCTTTATTGGAAAGAATATTCTTGAAGAATTCTTCTGGAGGTAGCACACTCTCTTCATTTTGAAAAATAACCTTGCTCATATGTTGAAAAAGCTGGTATAACACAGCCATCTTCCTGCTCTGGCGTCCGATCCTTATGTGCTGTTCTACGAAACGAACACTCCCTATGCACATTATTGCCAAAATTACGGGAACAAAAGGGTTCTCAACTATGTCATAAGAGTATGCGATGATAACGGCAAGGGGAAACAAAAACAGGATTTGGTATATTTTCAGCTTGTCATGTCGGAAGTTCAGGATATCTTTTACTGATGGATACTTGCCAAATTCATGTGGATTGAGTAAGGCTATATAGGCGTTTGTGAATGCAATATTTAAAAACAGGTAGATGAAAGTGACCATACCGCCGATTAGCAGGAACCTGTAGAGCTTGTCGTCAAATAACTCCGGCATATAATAAAAAAACAGTTCCATTGAAATGCCGGCAAGGCTGTAAATCACTAAATATTGTAAGGCCTGGAACAGAGATAGTTTCCAGCCGTGGGTTTGCATGAAGCCGCCTGTGAAAAGTATACTGATGATAGCCATTACAGTGACTAAATGTGGCTCGAACAACAGCAGAGCGGCGAGTATTATAGCAAAACTGGCGGATGCCGAATTGCCGTAGGGGAGGACAACAAAGTTTTTTTCAGCTACGATGTTGAGCACGAAAAATAAAAGCAGGGGTAACCATTCAATTTCATACAGATAGTTGGGGAATTCCGGGGAAAAAAAACAGGACATGGCAAATACTAAACCACCAAAGACAGCCAGGAGAAATAAGTAAAAGTTGATTTTTGTCGAATTCATTTTATTGCATTATTCCCTGCTATATTTTACAATATTTTCTTTGGCCGGAATTATTTGTTGATAAATATAATAGAGAAGAAATTGATTTCAGTCAAATTTCCTGTACCTTATTTCAATCCCAATGTTACTTTTATAAAGTGGAAAATCATTTAAATGGGGCAAACTATTTTGAAAAAGCGAGATATTGATTCAGCTTTTGATGACGATGCTGATCAGGCAAGCTGGTTTTCCGGAGCCAAACCGATTTTGAGAAAATGGGGTGATTTTGGGATTGAATCGGAGCTAATCTCTTTGGGGAGAGAAGCACGTGGAAGAATAAATAAACAAAATATGGTGGATGTTCAGTCAGTAGTGGTTCTGACTATCATGGTTGGATTACTTTTTTTTCAATTAGTGCATGAATGGGGGGATATTTATAGGGCAATCGAGGATGGAGATGCAGCGAAAGCGATAAGGATTTTAAATGTTAATCCAGATTATATCAATAAAAAAGATCAGGAGTTCGGGAGAACTCCGCTGCACCTGGCGGTAGAATTCGGGGAGATAGATATGATTCGGGCCTTGCTGACCGAGGATTCGTTAAGACAAAAGTCCGATGTTAATGTCTCCGATAAACAAGGCTTGACCCCATTACATATAGCCCTGCATTGCAAGGATAAGGATGCATTGGAGATTTTGGCAAAGCATGGGGCTGATTTTACTATCACTGATAATTATGGACGAACTCCGCTCTTTATGGCAGTAGAGCTGGAGCATTTGGAATTGATTCTCTTTTTACTCGAATTGGATGATGAACCGAGTCGGACTGCTGGTATCAGATCTGAAATGCAAGGCTATAATGGAGCCTCTCCTTTGCATTTAGCTGCGTTAAAAGGAAATTTGGATATAGTCAAAGTTTTAGTAGACCATGGAGCCGATCCCGCTCAAAAAAATAGCCTGGGAGGGACGCCATACAATATTGCTTACGAAAATTTGCAGGACGATGTCGCTGAATATCTTAAGGGTCACAATTAATTCAGGAAACCTGGATGGAAAGATATAATTACAATTCAAAGTATAGCTGTTTTGCAGGTTGCGGGGAAAGTTATCCCTTAGATGAGATTATTTACAGATGCCGAAAGTGTAGTAGTTTGCTCGAAGTGAAGCATGATTTCAATGAGCTCTCGAAAACTCCGTCCGAACAGTGGAAAGGGCTTTTTGACACCAGGTGGGCATCTATATCCGGCATTGGCTCCAGTGGAGTATGGGGGAAAAAAGAATGGGTTTGCCCCGAAGTCGATGCCGAGAACGTGGTCTCATTCGCCGAAGGCCACAGTCCGCTTCTCAGTATTCCCAGTCCCTTCAGTGAACACGACTTTAACTCATTGTTTGTAAAACTCTGTGGGAATTCTCATACCGGTTCTTTTAAAGATTTAGGGCTTACTGTTCTTGTGAGTATGGTTAAGCAAATGCGTTCCGACGGACGTGATATTCCGGCTGTTGCGTGTGCCTCTACCGGAGATA
>PUNP01000095.1 GCA_003551785.1 Candidatus Brocadiaceae bacterium
CATTGTATTTTTAGGCTAATCATGATAACCACGGGGACAAGCCCCGTGGAGTCTCCCTGTTGTTGGCGTTGTGTTTACCTGATAGTCAGTCATGCAAGCCACGGGCACAAGGCCCGTGGGGAGGCGAATCTCAACGAAGGGATCAAGACTCCACGGGGCTCGTCCCCGTGGGTCATGAGAAATACAGTAACACAAGATGCCTTTCATAGTATAGCACGCATCCCTGCATGCGCCCTGGACAGGCAAGATGCCTGTCATACATTCCGCCTGCACCTTTCCGGTCACGCTTCTAGCGGGATCGAAAAAATGCTTTTAGGGCATGAAAAACTGACGTATTTACTCCTCATCATCAACCGGTTCGGAAGCCGCGGTGCCGGGCACTCCCTCATCTTCGCCACGCAAGGTGGCTTCGACTCCGCCTTCAGCATCACCACCAATGCTCCCCACATCGATATCCAGGTCCTCACGTCGTTCGATTTTGTCCAGGCTGCCGTCCCGAATCCATATAATGCGGTTGGAAGCACTGAGCATCTTCATGTCGTGAGTTGCGGTAATTATCGTCACATTTTCATCCGCATTCATTTGTCCCAGGAGAGTGATAATTTCCTTACCGGTTGCGAGATCAAGGTTTCCTGTCGGTTCGTCCGCCAGTATGATACTGGGAGAATTCGCCATCGCACGCGCGATAGCAACGCGCTGCTGCTGCCCACCGGAAAGTTCGTATGGTTTATGATCATAGCGATCGGCAAGACCGACACGTTCAAGCAAATACATTCCCTTATCTCTTGATTCATCAGTAGTCATTCCGGCGAAAGTCATCGGGAGCGTAACATTTTCCAGAGCACTCATCACCCCGATGAGATTGAACGTCTGGAATATATATCCTATTTTCCTGCAACGCAACCATGCAAGCTCATAAGCATCAAGTTGGGCGACATCGACTTCATCGATATATACGTTCCCTTCGGTGGGTTTATCAAGACCACCGATCATATTAAAGAGGGTGGATTTCCCGCTGCCACTAGGCCCCATTATACTTATATATTCCCCGGAATTTATTTGTAAAGAGACCCCTTTAAGCGCCGGGACCTTCACCTTACCCATAACATATATTTTTTTAACATTTTTGGTACGAACAACTGTTTGGGTTTGCATGTCTGTTTTTTGCGCCACTTCAACCACTTTTGTACCTCCTGTGTAGTTTAATATATCATACCCCGGACAAGCCGGAAAAGCCGTTTTTAGTTGCTGGTAACAGCCAACAGGTCAGTCGAATGCCAGCCGATACGAAAAGATGAAATACTGCTCAATTCCCGAAAAAGCATCGATGCCGTTTTACCAACAACCATCAAATTTTTCCAAAAAGCAAGAAAATTACAATTAAGGCAAGTCCTCAGTAAACCCCTTGAAGTCTATTTTAAGCTTCGACTCTCATGGCTTCGACAGGTTGCATTCGTGCCGCCGTGTAAGCGGGATATATAGCAGCAATCACACTCAGTACCATACCAATGAGCAGAGAGACCAGTCCCCAAAACACAAGACTCATCCCAGGGAAGAATTCGAGCGCCAGCCAGTGGACTTCTTCGGTAGTGACATCTGTCACCCTGAAACTGAACAATATTCTAACAGCAGTGAGTAAAAAACCCACCAAAACGCCAGAAAGAGCGCCGGCCGCACCCTGGAAAGATGACTCTATGAGAAACAGGCGGATTACAAATCGGTCCAGTGCCCCGAGACATTTCATCGTTCCTATCTCCCGAAATCGCTCAGTCACACTCATCAGCATTGCATTTGTAATACCCACGATACAGACGAGAAGACTGAGACTTACGAGCCAGATTGTACGAGGCCCCATCACGCTCCCCCTCAATTCTTCTCTTCCCATCCAACGTATTGAGGAAGCAAGAATACCACTTCGATGCAGCCAGACAAAAGTTTCCTCGCCGGCGTGAAGCGCATCTTCCAACGGCAAGTGTAATATCTCGCCATGACCGCGTTCTGCTATCCAGGCCAGGACACCCTGTGGAGTGTGGGCTATTTTCTCTGAGTCTTCCCGGCCTTCTGTTACCCTGTAGCCGGCCTGAGGATGGGTGGTCCAGGTCACATCTGCGGCGATGGGATGCGGCGCTGCCTCAATACGGTCTGGATCATCCAATATAAAAACGTCATCAGTAATTATAGCTGGAAGCAAATCGGCAAAACTGCGGACAGTAGTGGTATCGACATCCGGTGGCCATAATTGATTGTAGCCGATGACCAAAACAGCCCCCCCATCCTGAACAAAATTATCAAGTGCGTTGCTTACTGTCTGATCTGTTCCAACGGGAAAGCCCAGAATGATGATTAAATTAGCCGGTAGATGACCCTGGGTTCCCTGAATTTGTGCCACAATCTCTTCACTATCAGGTGAAAAAAGGAACGGTTCCATATTACCGTGGACCAGCAGCGATTCCATCATTTCCATTCCTGGTGCATCTTCGGTATCGTCTCTATCCAGAATGCCTATGTGTAGCGCTATATCTTCATCAACCATAGCCTGGTCCTGTAAGACGTCCTGAACAAGGTGATACTTCGGGTGGTCCTCGCCCACGCCGTGCAATGCGTTAGTAAAGGCACTATCGGTAAATATCGACATAAGAAAAGCTATGGCGAGTATAACTCCGCTCGTAGTAATTAAAGAACGCCACAATCTTATGCGGATGCTTTTCCATGCGATCTCAATACCTTTTGAAAGCGGCAGCACTATCTGCCTTCCTACGGTGCTATTACGCATTGCTTTATTATCCTGACCATTATTCACCAAAATGTCCTCCTCATCTGACAGATTAAAGAAAGTCATGGAGCATTTTTATCTTCCAAAACAAAACCAATCAGTTTTTTTTTAGAAAGCTGATGGAGAAAATTCAGGAGTGATACCTCCGCCTCTTTGGAATTAAGATTATATTCACGCGCAAGCTCATCTATAAGTTTTTTGACGGAGTAATCACCATTGCATCGCTCCCATACCCACTGCCCGATCTCATCAAGGGAAAGTACCTTCTCTTTCGGAATAACGAAAACGAGTGATAAAAGTTTATAAATAAATGTTCTTCGCCTTGGTATTGCAAGCTGCAGACCTTCTTGCTCCGTCTCTAATTCCTTGACTTTTTCATTTTTTACGGGAAAGGAATTCAGAACATCCTCTCTTGACAGTTCTCCTTTTTTAATTTTCCGTTTCTTAATATTATCTCACCTCACCTGCGAAATTCTCCAATTTTGCTTCACCCTTTCCGATTTTGACGACGCCATAAATGTTATTGCGCTGCTCATTAATCCAAAAAAGCGCGGATAACTTTTTAAACTTCAATAATTTTAACCGTCCTCCAATCCTCGCATTTATTGCACAGGCTCCCGATCGAAATTCATCAGTACCTCTTATATCTTCGACTTTCGCCGGGCCATATTTTTTTTCAATAAACTCCTGGAGCCAATTCCTCATAGTTTTTTTCTTCAGATGCATATTGGCGACACTCAACCTGTGGTAAATGATTTCATCATTTTCGAATTGAAAAACAAGACTCAGGTGTCCGGAATGAAGACGGTGCGATTTTAACCGCATATCAGCCGGAACGGAAAAGCAAAAACCGAAAACAGACCACATGGTTTTGCCTTTTTGCGGATGATCAGATAAAGAACGTATCACTTTACCGCTAATATCCCGAATATTTTCGCCTGAAACTCCATAAAACCCCATCATTACAACTCTCATACAATAAGTACACTGCAGGATATAATAGCAAATATCGTGATGTGAACCCTTCAGATACAACTTTTTACCTTGAAAAGTTTTCGCCTTATAATCTGCAGCACTAACCTCAGTATCACCAAACTCAATGTTATTTTTAATTTTTTTTACTTGTTTTTTAGAAATTTTATCTATATCGGCTTCACCTTCAATCCTATCCCAACGAAGTTGTATCCTGCATTTAATGCCATCATCAAGTACAACATAGCCACGATTGTGATCACCCTCAATATGAGAAGGCTCCCAATCCGGTGGTTTTTGAAATATCAATCCTTCCCATCCAAGATAATCCCAATTATCATTTTTCATTTTTGCAACACTAAATCAGATGCAATAGTTTGCATGTGGATTAAAAAGATATCGCCAAAACGGATTGAATAATTAAAGCGACAGCGATTCCGACGGTTCCAATCAGCCCCACTCCGCACCCATAACCGGCCAGTAATATGGGGGCATAGGAGTGCCATTTTTTCTTTCCAAATTTTTTTGAAAAGAAATACCTACCAAGCAGCCCACCAATAAACATGGGTATTGCCCGATGCGGCCATAAAGCAGCCCCTCCAATAACACCATAGAATAATCCGATCGGAGCCTTCACAACCAATAAAATCAGATAGAGCAACCCGGCCGAACCTGTGCCGATAAAGATATAATTAAGCTTAATAGCTTCCAACATCCAGGACTCTCCCTCCTCCAACAGCGATGAAGCCCAGAGTGCCCGCTGGATCGCAAAGAGAGGCCACATCCTTTGGACGAACGGATAGGTGGAAGATGGGATGTCTCCCATCTTCCATATAAGCTGCCAGAATAGCAGGCTGCAAAAACACATTATGACGAAACTCACAGCCGCCGCTTTGTACCAGCTGGTAAAAGATGTCTTTGTGAGTTCGGCTTGTTTGAATTGCTGTGCAAGAATACCATGGTTGAACATCGGAACCGGGGCAAACCATATATCAGAACCTTTATAACCACTCAAAATAAAGGCGCCCTCTCGCAGCATCGGGAACTGGATGCGGGTTAAGCTGCCTGTTATCCCAAACATTCTCGCAGATATATAAGAAAGCAGGGGAGTTACAATAAAACCGAATATGCCTGTAATCCAGACCGGGAAATCAGGCACCAGTATATAAACGATGATTATATAACAAACGGTTGTCAATCCCCATATAAGAAAAGCCAGCCAAATCGGATAATCGCCTCTTCCCTTAGGAAGCTCTTTTTTGATACCGCTGGTTTTTTGAGTAGAACGCATTTTCCTGATCGAAAGTATGACGGCGATGATCCCAACAATGCCAACAGTAATTCCCGTTCCAATTGTTATACTCAGCCACACATCGAGATCCGTTGTCACCTGAGTGGGGATCAGAGTCATTCCGGGCCGCCAATTCGTAATTATCCCCGTAGTATGCAAGATGGGATTCAATATCACACGGGTGAGTATGGAACCCGAAAAGAGTCCGACAACAACCCAAAAAGGAACGATAAATCCGGCTAAAAATGGACTTAAATCGGTCATAATACCCATCGTGGCGGCAGGTAAAAAACGACCTACATGGGAAGTGAAATCGATAAAAGGGACCGGTATCAACGTGAGCGGCTCGGGCATAAAAAGCCCGGTAATCGTGGGGATTGTAACATAAATAAATCCATAGACCAATCCTATGATGGCTCCCACTGAAAAGACACTCCACCGCCAGCCCTCTTTACGTTCGCTTGATTCGGCAAGCGCCAATGCTCCTTCCGAAGCTACACGAGCAATAGGAAAAGGTAATTCTTCAATATCGCTTGTGATCCTGAACAGCCCGTAACCTAAAGTAAAACGGTTGACGAGGAACAAAGTTTGGTGGATAAGAAGCAAAACAAAGACAGGTATCCAATCTACATGGAAAAAAGTGCGCTGCGCCAGCGCTTCGGAGTCGGGAGGCGGAACGATCCAGTGAGGGATGCGTTCACGTAGTCCAAATGCCTGAGCGTATTCGGATTGCACGAAGTACTGATCCCATATATTGGTTCCAACGATACCACCTGCAATGACAAGATCGACTGCTCCCATCACGGCTCCTCCCATCATAAGGAAGGAGGCCATGATATACATCATGTAAATTTCCTGTTTGGACAGGGAAACAAATGAGCGTTTGGCGGCTTCGACAAAAAGAATTATTGTTACCCATTGAGCTGCCCCGGCAAGAGGAGTGCCCATCATCAGGGTCAAATATATTGACCCCGGCAGCATAACCATCCCAATAAATAAAGCAGCCAGAACGACTTTAAAACTGAATCCGGATTGAAACTCCTCTTCCTCATCAATATCGATATTTTCGATAGCCTCGGGATCAAAATCTGTAGGGGAACTCATTATTAGCTTTTCTCCTCTGTATTATTATCTTCTTCAAAATAGCTGATACCTTTTTGGGCATATTCTTCCTTGACCTCGGGTTCCACGGTTCTCCAGATTAGGAACTGCTTTCGAATAACATTCATGAATCGGCGGTTCAGTCTCTTCCAGTTTCCCGGTTCTCCGCTGATACGACGTATCTTCACATGTATTTCATAAATATTGTCTTCTGAAGGGATAAGCATCATATGAATATCTTCGGAAACACTCAAATCAAAAGGTGCAATCCAGCACCTGAATGAAATTAAATATCCATCGAGTTCCCCTTTATCAAGCGCAGAGAGTTTTGTACCCTGTGTATAGAAATCACCAACGGAATCTTCACCAAATGAATCAAAATATTCGCTCAGGAAGAAGAAAAGCCCCAAAGCTTCAATACCGCTGATAGTGAAAGGAAATTCAAATTCCCAGTCATCACCGTCAGGCTCAGGCATATGCCATTTCCGCGTAACATCGGGGACAGCCATTTGAGCAGCTTTTTTCGCAGGATAGATGGTTGAAAGCAAAACGACGGCCATAACGAGCATAGTTGAAAAGACAGCGGCCAGTGAGGAATAATTCAGTGTGAGACCTGCAAGGACACCAAATTCCATCAACAACCTAGCAATTACCTGGCCGATCAAATAACCTGATACGCCGCCAAGCACAGCATATACGGAAGCTTCGGCAATAAACAGAGCGCCGATGTGGATCGGGGCCAGCCCGACAGATGAGAAAATACCGATCTCATTAAAACGTTCATACACCGACCCTAACATAGTATTCAAAATGATGGAAGCGGCTATCAATATCGGGATGAAAAGGCCACCCAGCCCGGCAAAAGCTGTTCTATCTGCGGAGCTGTAAACTGTAACCCGATCATCAATCCCCGCAAAGACAGTTATGGCGAGACGTGATACAAAGTTCTCTATATGGCCTCTGACATCTTCACCCTCGTGAAAATGGACAGCGAGCGATTGCAGCGTACCCCCCACTTCACGGACCCGCTCATATGGCAAAATTATAACGTTTTCTACATCCTGATGGGTAAATGTCTCCAGCCCGGTTCGCACATCCACATCGTCAATGGTCTGCTCCTGTTCAATATGACCGGGAAGATCCGTGAAATCTGCAGGAGTCAGAGGGGCATTGTCCAAATCAACATGTTGGCGCAACTCGCCTGCATCGAAAATACCTTTTAGTAGATGAGGTTTACCAAAAACAATAACTGATTTTTCACCGACATCATCTTCAGTAAGCCCCAGCAAAGCGGCCATATAGTCCGGCAGGATGCAAACATTTTTTTCCCCAGGAGCAAACCACTCACCGGCGATTAAAAACTGCTGCGGTCTCATCACCTCCGTTTCTTTATGGGACAGTCCGAGCGCACTGAAAGCATAGACTCGCTCAGTATCCTCATTTTCCGTCGTGAGTGACAAATTGAGGGTTCTGTTTCTTTCGCGGTTCAACAACCAGGCTCGGGGAGCAATAATACCCACCTCTGAGAACTCCAGTTTGATCTGTTCGTATGCGGGATTTTCAATGGGACGCCATATTCTGTCACGAATCAGAGCACCTTCATAATTCGGCACATTGGGTCTGCGCACCTGCGTAAAGCGAAGGTAAGCGGATATGGAGGTAAAAGATAAAACCGTAAATGTCAGCAACACAAGTGTAACACTGGTAAGAGTCGTCCGGATTTTACGTTTTTTCATGTTGTTCACACCCAGACGAAAAGCAGCAAAGGAAGCCCCCATGCGTCCAACATCGGTTTCATAGACTTTTTGCTTTTTTTGTTTCCCCACTTCAATCTGATCCTGAAATTTTGTATTGATGACAGTAATAACAATAACCGCAAGGGTAAGAATAATGAATCCCAGTAGAATGATCTCGGGGGCGTCAGCAATACGAAAAGCAGGATGCACCCAGCGCATTATCAGATAAGTAGCCAGGAATATCCCCGCAGTTCCAGCTATTTGTTTGGGAAAATCGACGAACCCAAAGAGCAGCCTCTCCATGAAATAGGCGAAGGGGATGAGCAGAAACATATAAAATATAACCCCTATAATCACATCATTTATAGTCTTGCCTACCTCCGGGTAAGCGCGTGACTCAATCGCTGCTGCGCGCATGGCATATTGAGTATGACGCTCCCAGTCTTGTGCTTCCATCGCTTCCCGAGCCTCTTGAATAGAACTTTCGGCCAGTCTGTGGAGCATATCCAGACGTTCGTTACGAATTCCATATCGCTGCAGGTATTCCCTCATCCTGAATTCATTGAGATAGAACATATCGCGTGCCTTACGATAATGCGGGAAGGAAAGTATGCGGGTTACGGCCGGATCATAACCTTTTCCTTCAGCAGCCGCCTGGTTTTCAGCATGGGAGGAATTCAGATGCAGAAAACGATAGCCGAGAATGTCGGAGGCCAGACCGACTTTGAAAAGCCGTCCAGGCTCGCTGAATACGACCCCATAAGGTTCCACATCCGTTTTATAGCTCAAGGGATTGACTTTAGAGACGCTGTAACCAAACTTTGACGGCCTGCCGTCTCCTTCGTCAAATATGTGGAGTCGATCAAGCTGTCTCAAGTACATCGGGTCAACAAGGCTCAGTATATCGGTTGGTACAGCCTCAAATAACACGGCCATATGCCTCAGAAATGCATAATTTAAGTCGATAGTCATGGGATAGTCTTGGGCACCG
>PUNP01000527.1 GCA_003551785.1 Candidatus Brocadiaceae bacterium
CTGACAATTACACGCCTCTTCAGTACGCCCTTTGCTGAAGAGGCGTTTTTATTTTTCATTACATATCTTCAGTCCACCATTGATATTATGGCTCTAACCCGGATATTTTACGCGTTTTCAGTGGTGCATATGCACAGAAAGCAAACGCAGGTTACCATAAAAAAGACATCGATGTATACATTTTGATGTTGATTGCTGAATGAAAAAAATATCACTAAAAATTCCCTATGCAGAAAAAGAGGGAGAAATAGTTCATGTTTCTCGTGTTGACAGAGGATTACAATGCAACTGCGTGTGCCCCGTCTGTAAAGGTGCAGTCATCGCAAGAAAAGGCGAAATAATCCGGCATCATTTCGCTCACCATGGAGAAAGCTCCTGTTCACCCGAATCCGTCTTCCACCTCGTCGCTAAAAAACTGTTATATAATCGTATAGAAAAACAAATAAAACACGCTAAAGCCCTGCCGATTAAATGGGAATGCGTGTATTGCAGAGAAGAGCACTCAGGCAATCTGTTGAAAAAGGCATCTACGGTCACATTGGAAACAAAAATCGGTGACTGCCGTCCCGATTTGATAATATCCGACGCTGACGGCAAACCTTTAGCGTTTATCGAAATCGTGGTGACACATGAACCGGAAGAAAATGTTGTGGAATACTGTAATAACAACAAAATCACTTTAGTATATTTCAAAATCCGCAATGCCCGTGATTTATTGGCCTTGGACATCGAGACTCCGCTTCGCCCCCGGTTTGTCGACTTATGCCGCAACCCTCAATGCGACATTTGCGGAAGCGTTCTGACCAAAGCCGAGCTGCACATAATAAACACTTCATGCCGCCGGTGCGGGTTTGATATGAAGACGGCAGTAGTATCATCATGCGGTAACATTGCAGGGCCAGAAGTGCTTTCAACTGAACATATAAAAATGGCGGAAGATGAAGGCGTCTATATCAGCCATCAGTACAGCCATACTTCCCAAAGGAGTTATTACGCCAACACCTGCCCATCCTGCGGAACATTTATAGGCGCACCCTATCTGCGATATTTTTCAGCTCTGATCAGAGAAAAGCAGGGGCACGAGGTTGAAAATGTCTGTATGAAATGTCTAACCAAAGATATCCCGAACATTTCATAATGTCCAGACTGGATTAGTCATCAGCAGCAGCCGTCCGTAAGTGTCGCGCAGCTCCGCCCGCACAAAACGGCGTGCGTTTTCGAGTTGGAAACTGCTGCTGTGCTTGTCAGATGTCCGCTCTTTCCGCACATATTTCCCGTCAGCCACCCAAGCCAGTTGCGAACCATGGGGTATCTCCTTGATTTCGAAATGCAGCTCACCTTTTTGCTGTGTGTCGCCCATAGTATTCCCTTCATCGGTTTCAAAGTGAAGCAGGCCTCCGACCCTTACAGGGTCCGCGGTATAGACATCGCCTTTTTTCAAAGCGGAAACAAGATTTGCGGAGCTGCAATCCGGTGAGCGCATGTAAATAGCGAAATTATTGCCATTTTCCCAGGGGCGGTTATTATGTTAATTGGTATCATTAACCGACCATTCTAAAATTTTTCAGCTATTCTGCTTAAAAGTTCAGTTCTTCAGGATTCTCAACGGCAGCCCGGCAGGTGCGGTTTTCACAAATATACGCCTTTGCGGTGCCCCCGGGTGTCATTTCAGCAATAAAAGGCTGGTGTTCGGACAGAATCTCCTGACCACGTTCGCCGTCGGCCAGCAGCACGATGATATTCGGCACGAAATTCCGCCGAACAGCTTTGAGTAAAGCACGGGTATCACCGGACTCAGGATTACCGGAAATAATCACCTGTTTGGGCCCTGAATAATAAAACTGAACGGCCGACAGCATCCGTGGCATTACATGGGGGGTAGAATCAATGATCTTTCCGAAAGCTCCAAAAATCCTTTCGGCTTTTTTCCCAAACTCCTCATACCCAAGCATATATTTCAAACACAGAAGGTTATGTGCACTTACTGCATTCCCGGAAGGCTCGGCGCCGTCGAAATAGCTCTTCTCACGCACCAGAATGGAACTGTCCTCCCCTGATGTGTTGAAATATCCGCCTGCTTCCTTATCCTCAAAAAGCCGGTTCTGTGTCTTTTGAAGGTTTAGCGCCCACTTGAGATGTTTTATGTTAAAACCGGCCTCATACAAATCCAGCAATCCGCGGATGAGGAACGCATAATCATCCAGATAGCCGTCAATCGGCGCCGCACCGTTGCGATAATGACGCAGCAGCACGCCGCGCTCCTCATCGTAAAGGTTTCCCCTGATAAAATCCGCCGCACCGTTCGCCGCTTCGAGATAGCTATGCTCATCAAATGCCTGATAAGCTTGAGCAAGTGCTGATAACATCAGCCCGTTCCATGAGGTCACGGCCTTGTCGTCCAGGTGCGGACGCAGGCGCCGTGCGCGGACCTTAAACAAACGCTTACGCATCTGATCCAGTCTTTTTTCAAGCTCCTGATGAGAAATGTTGAATTTGTCCGCCGCCTCCTCCTGTGTGCGGGCACGGGACAAAACATTTTTATCTTCAAACTCACCGTGCGGATCGTTGGTTATGTTTCCTTCCGGGGCGGTTCCGTAAACGAACTGGAAGAGAGCGGCATCCTCAGGGGCCAGAACCGATTCAATTTCCGATTGCCCCCAAAGGTAGAAGGCCCCCTCCTGGTTTTTTTCCGGTTGTTCGGGCCGGGGGCTGTCGGCATCTTCGGCGGAATAAAACTGTCCTTCCTCGCCCCGCAGGTCACGGAGAACGTAATCAAGCACTCCGCGTGCGGTATCGGCCAGAGCACTGTCTCCGGTAATCCGCCAGGAATCGAGATAAAGGCAGGCAAGCTGAGCCTGATCGTACAGCATCTTTTCAAAATGCGGCACATGCCATTGTCGGTCGACAGAATACCGGTGGAAGCCGCCGCCGATATAATCGTATATTCCACCGTTTGCCATACGGCGCAGGGTCATAAGCACCATCTCCAATGCCTTTTTTTTTCCTGTCTGTGCGTGGTAGCGCAACAAAAAATCCATGATCGGCGGGGTGGGAAACTTAGGCGCCGCACCGAATCCACCGTGAAGCGAATCGAACGAACGACCGAGCTGCTCAAAGGCTGCATCGAGAACGCCTTCATCCACCTCCGACGCTGTATCGATGCTCAGCAGAGCTGCGTTTTGGCGCAGTTGTTCGATAACGGAATCGGCTGAATTGAGGAGCTTATTCCGCTCGTTCTGCCAGGCTTGAGCGATGCGGCCGAGCAGCCGTTTAAGTCCCACCTGCCCGCTGCGGTCATCGGGCGGGAAGTACGTACCGCCGAAAAACGGCTTTAGCTCGGGCGTGAGCCAGACGCTCATCGGCCACCCACCGCTGCCGGTGACGGCCTGGACATAGGACATATAGACGCTGTCCACGTCCGGACGCTCCTCGCGATCGACCTTGATAGATACGAAATGGCGGTTGAGTATTTCAGCCACGGAGGGGTCTTCGAACGATTCCCTTTCCATCACATGGCACCAGTGGCAGGTGGAATAGCCGATGGAAAGGAATATGGGCTTATCCTCGTTTTGGGCCTTCTCAAAGGCCTCATCGCCCCATGGGAACCAATCAACGGGGTTTTGAGCATGTTGCAGCAGATACGGACTCTTTGATCCGGCCAGATGGTTAGTATGTTGTGAAGACTGGGTCATTCGATGAACCTAATCAGAGTTTGTAATTTATTGAGGAAATATCCACAAGGTGAATTAACTTAATCGACCGACAGCTCTATCATACCGTTCAGCCGCCGCTTGCCAGTCGACAATTTCCATGAAACGATCGACATATTCTCCCCGGCGGTTTTTATACTGCAGATAGTAGGCATGTTCCCATACATCGCATGTCATTATCGGCCGGAAGTCCCATGTCGTCAGTTTTTGATGGTTCTCCACCTGCAGGACCATCAGCCGCCGCCCCAGTGGTTCAAAACCCAGCAGGCCCCATCCGTTGGCTTCGACACCGACGGTAGCGGCAACAAAATGTTCCTTGAGTTTTTCCACGGAGCCGAAATCCCTTTCAATAGCATCACGGAAAGCCCCTGCGGGCAGCTGCGATCCGCCGGGGGTCATGCTGTTCCAGTAAAGCACATGCAGCACATGACCGGCACAGTTGAAAACCAAGTCGCGGGAAAGCGCCCTGATGTTGGAATAGTCACCTTGTTCCCGGGCACGCTCTATTCCCTGCAAAGTGCTGTTCAGGCCGCCCACATAACTGTTATGATGCCTGCCGTGGTGAATACGAACGATCTGTTCATCAATTTGCGGTTCCAGGGCGTCATAAGCATAACTAAGCGGCGGCAACTCATAATTTACCGGTCCCTGCGGTTCGGAATTATTTCCGCCATTTCCGGCAAGGGCAGTGCCTGTCCAGATATTTCCCAAGGAAGCGGCCAAAGTTCCAGTTCCTATTGCTTTCATTGCACTGCGTCTCGATAGATTCGTCAACATGATATCAACTCCATAAAAAAAGTTTACCTGTGCTGAATCCCAACGCTAATGGCGTCTGGAAAATTCATTTGATAATGATTATTATAATTGAATTTTTGATTTTTATCAAAACCCCATGGGCCCATTTTCATTATCTCCGCTTTTCCTATATAATTAATATATTGCCATCCGGATCAGGAATATATAAGGATAGAGAGATTTTTACAATGGTCAGTGCTCATAAAAAAAAGCATCATCAGGAATTTGAGCGAAATCAGTCGTGATCTGCTGGAACTTTATCGTTCAGACCAAAACTAATTCTCATAGGGAAATATACATGCGTACCTTTTTGAAGATACTGCTCTTATTGTTGTTTATGACACTTCTTAGTTACTCCGCTTCGGCTGATGAGGACGATTTGCGAAGAGATTCGCTGCGAAATATGGCTCAGCGAAAACGACAGCAATTGGCACAGGAGCGAGAACAGGTGCGGCAATTTGCCCGTGAACGCGGGGTTTCCGTTCAACGTCGACTGCCGGACGGCACGGTCATCCGTATGCGCCGAATTGTGAACGGCTTTCCTGTTTTCGATTATACACTTAATTTTAGTGCCGCGATCACATCATCAGTCAATGCTGTCTGGCCTGGAGGTGAAAGCGAACTCGAACTGACGGGAGACAGCGAGACGCTCGGGTTCTGGGATGCCGGGGCTGTTCGTGCTTCGCATGAGGAATTCGACGGACGGGTCATCCGTAAAGATGATAATGCCGAATTCGATTTTCATGCAACCCATGTCGCCGGCACAATGGTTGCCGGCGGCGTGGAACCGGACGCCCGCGGTATGGCCTATGAGGCTTCCCTTGACGCTTATGATTGGGATGATGATATTGCAGAGATGACTGACGCTGCGGGAGACGGGATGCAGGTCTCCAATCATTCCTATGGCCTGGTTGCAGGATGGTTCCATAATGAAGCTGAGGACAGGTGGGAATGGTATGGTGACCCCGAGGTGAGTGAAACGGAGGACTTCAGATTTGGATACTACTCCGATCTGTCACAAAGCTGGGATGAACTCGCTTATAATGCCCCTCATTACCTTATCATAAAAGCAGCCGGAAATGACCGTTTGAACGGGCCGGATGAGCAGCCCGTTGCCCATTACGTTGTGGCTGAAGACGACACCGTTGATGATGTTGCAAGGAACCTCGACGGCGGGCCGGAGGGATATGCATCTCTTGCCGGCAGGGCCGTTGCAAAAAATGTTCTGACAGTGGGGGCCGTGCATGGGATTGACGGCGGCTATGAAGACCCCGAAGATGTAGAGATGAGCAGCTTCAGCTCCTGGGGGCCGACCAACGATGGACGCATCAAACCGGATATCGTCGCCCAGGGCAAAAATGTCTATTCAACTCTTGAGGAAACCGATAATGTCTACGGGATTTTGCAGGGCACGTCGATGGCGACCCCCGTCGTTTCCAGTTCCGCCGGTCTGCTGCACCAGCATTACAGGAACCTTTACGGGGAAGACGAAAAACCGCTCGCCTCGACCGTTAGAGCGCTGCTGGTTCATACCGCCGACCATGCCGGGGAAGAAGGGCCCGACTATGAATTCGGCTGGGGCTTGCTGAACACTCTGCGGGCTGCCGAAGTAATGAGCGAAGCGGCGGCAGAAAACACCGCCAGTATTCGTGAACCCCTCCTCAACGATGGAGAAATTTATAATACTCATATATCCAGCGATGGCGACAGCACTATTCGGGTCACTATCGCATGGACTGACCCGCCCGGAGAGCCCGTCCAGCCGGATGCGGATAACGTAAGTCCCGACGATCTGATGCTTGTCCATGACCTTGACCTGCGTATCACCGGGTCAGATGATGTCGAATACAAACCCTATATACTGGACCCGGACAATCCTTCGGAACCGGCTGTAACAGGAGATAACGTTCGGGATAATGTCGAACAGGTATACATAGCAGAACCGGAAGCCGGAGAATATATCATTTCCGTCGCGCATAAGGGCAGCCTGCAGAATGGCAGCCAGGAGTTTTCCCTGATTATCTCCGGTGCTGAATCCTTTAAGGAAACGCCTGAGGTAGAGGAATGGCCTACTCCCTCAGAAATCACCTTTGGCGACACACTGGCTGATTCTCACCTGGCAGGTGGTGAAGCAGAAGTAGATGGTGATTTTGCATGGACTGATGAATCGATTGCACCAGAGACCGGTGAACATGCCTTTGAAGTAACTTTTACTCCGAACGATACGGATAAATATCACACGGTTACTCAGGATGTAGAAGTAACTGTGCAGAAAGCCGAGCCCGACGTGACGCAATGGCCTACAGCCATGGAGATTACTTATGGCGATACGCTGGCCGATTCTGAACTGTTAGATGGTGATGCCAATGTAGATGGTGTTTTTGACTGGGCCGAAGATACAATCGCACCGGATGCCGGTGAAGATCAGCTTTTTGAGGTGACTTTCATTCCAGATGATGAGAATAATTACATGATGGTTTCTGAGGATGTGAAATTGACGGTGCTCAGAGCCGAGCCCAACGTGACCCAATGGCCGACAGCTTCCGACATTACCTATGGCGATATGCTGGCCGATTCTGAACTTGATGGCGGTGAGGCCGACGTGGAAGGGGATTTCGAATGGACGGATGATTCAACCGCACCGAATGCGGGCGATGGACAGGTACATGATGTAACATTTGCTCCGCAGGATAGTGATAACTACCAAAACGTGGCATCAGGTATAAATCTGGATGTAAACAGGAAAGCTCTTACGATCACCGCCAATGATAAAATGAAGATTTATGACAAAGATGACCCTGCGGAAGACCCTGAATTCACCGTTTCCTACGATGGGTTTGTGCTTGATGACGGGCCTGACGACCTCGATGGTGAACTTGTTCTTACACGGGAAGAAGCTGAGGGTATCGGGGACTATCCTATTAAATTCTCCGGACAAACTGACCTCAGTTCGCTTAATTATGACATGACTTTCTTCCAGGGGGTTTTATCGATCGTGGGTTACATACAAAACGAAATAGATAAGGCTCTTGACGACCCGCAGATCGATATTGTTGAGATAGAACCGGGGGCTTATCATGGTTCCATCACCATAGCCGGGCCGGAAGCGGATGGGCTGACGCTGCGCTCGACCGCGGGCATGAATGAGACCTTCATCGACGCCGAATGTGAAGCTGTTGCTCTGACAATATATGCAGATAACGTTACGGTTGAGGGCTTTACTATCGGTGAATTCAACACGGCAGGCATCCATATAAAAGGGTACGGAACGGCCGTCAGTAATAATGTCGTGGACGGGTGGTGTGCATTGCAAAATGATAAAAGCGGTGCGGCTGTCTGGATAGATGGGGCGGAAAACACTGCCGTTAATGAAAACAATATTGTTGATGCAGAAACAGGTGTTCTGGTCGATGGCCCGGCTGCCGGAACATTCATCCTCAGCAATGATATCAAGAGGAATAAGGACGTGGGCATTGCATGCATCGGGTCGCCTGTCGATACATGGGCCGCTCATAATCGCATCACGGGTAATGGGTGGGGTGTTGACTGGAGTTCCGCAGGGGAGGACATCAAGGCGGTTTATAACTGGTGGGGGCACGCAACCGGCCCGGAAAACAGTGATGACCCCGATGCCGAAGGAGACAGCGTATCCGACAATGTAGAATATGAACCGTGGATACGTAATGATTATGTCGGATCCGTTGCCGCAGACGGTGAACCGCTGGAAGATATCAATACGGGATTTTATCTGGAAATAACCGGAGCAGATGGAATGGTGTCAATAACAAGGGCCGGCGGCAACCCCACACCGGTAGAGTTCGTACACGATGAAGCCACCTCATTCTCCCATCTTTTCATCGCTGGGAAAGAGGGGATTCAGGAGATAATAATTAGAATTTACTACATAGAACCCTCCGATAGGATTGTCTACTGGTTTGATGATGATAAATGGGGGAAAGTTTCTAACCAGACGCCGGTTGAGACCTCTGCCGAAGCCCCAGAGCATTTTGAAGGTTTCGACGGTTATGTGGAGCTGTCAATTCAGTCAAACACCGAACCGTCCCTTGAAGATTTCAGCGGTGTTGTGTTCGGTGTCGGCAGCGAGTATAGCCCCGACGATAATGGGAATGGAAGCAGCAGCATTGATTGTTTTGTGGCTACAGCCGCTTTTGGAACACCTGATTCGCCCTATGTGCAGGTACTCAGACAGTTCAGGGACGGTTATTTACTCGAAACCCGCTTCGGTCACGTAGTTGTAGAATATTATTACAGTGTAAGCCCGCAGTTGGCTTCGCTGATCCGGAGGCAGCCAATATTAAGGATGCTCAGCGGAGTAATTTTGCTGCC
>PUNP01000518.1 GCA_003551785.1 Candidatus Brocadiaceae bacterium
ACTGCAGAAACTGACAATTTAAATAAAATTGCCGTTTATTATAGAAGGCAAAAAATGTAATTATAAAGTCCTAACACAGTGGTCATAAAGACTTTACAGATTCAACACCCCGTGACAAAATTATATGCAGAATCACTCCAGTCCTGGATTGAGCGTTCAGAAGTCAAGGCGCTTTATGTGAAGCCGGGCGCACCGTGGGTGAATGGTTACGCCGAATCATTCCACAGCCGTAAAAGAGACGAATTTTTGAACCTCAACGAGTTTCGTGATGTAAGGGAGGCCCGGGCATTGGCAGAGGAGTGGCAGAGGGAATATAATCATGATCGCCCGCATAGTTCACTGGGGTATAAGACCCCGGCAGAATTTGCGCAGCGGGGAAAGTAGAGAGTTCTCTTATAACAAGTGGTACATAGAATGGGGGCAGCCCAGCTGGATGCCGTTCAGTTATGCGTAAGCTGCGAACTACAACTCTATAGGGGCCTGGCCGAAAAGGTTGCCATAGGCTCGTAGTGAGCCCCTTCAGGGGCTCCGAAGTCCGGAATATGCCGGCGAACCCGGGGACGCTTGAAAGCGTCCGCTACAAGCCGACCTTTCGGCTGCGCCCCTGCTAACTCAATTATCGAGGTGTTGTGTGTAAGCTTTACGGATTTCCGAAATATCCGTCGACAATGTTTGCTTTTCAAGCATAGCGCCAAACTGCCCGGGCGGTACGCTGAAGGACAGTATCTCTCCGTCCCGGAACACCAGGACCTCCCTCAGAGCATCTGCACCGGCATCAATAACCTCAAAAAGCCTGCCGTCGCCTTCGGGATACTCTTTTGAAAAATATTCCCAGTAATCACCCCATTTCAGGATAATATCGCCCTCTTGCGCGCCAAATCTTTCAGCAAAGCTGCCTTTTATAATTTCCGTAATTTTGAAAACACGAGGTGAGTCCGAATCAGGTGAAAGTTCACCCAAAAGCGAATCCATATCGCCTTCAGGCATGCCTAATTGATGCAGCAGGAATGTCATCATCACAGGATTTTCTTCCAGAAATCCTTTCATTTTACCCAGTATCTCATCGTCCAAAATATCCATGCTGGCAAACACAAGCAAAAGGCCTAAAAATTCAGGTCCCCGCATCGGTGCTTCTTTGACCATTTTTTCCCCATAAAAGAAGCCTTTTTGCAATGCAATTCCTGCTTTTTCTTCGTTTTCTACTCCGTGATATGCTAACGCTAAATTCGAATAACCTCTGAACAAATTTATATTTCTAGCGATTCTTTGTTGTCTGTTTTCGGGCTGCCAGGATTTCATTATCTCTATGAATGGCGTTAGTTCTTCCACAACAGCATCATATTCATCCAATAGTAGGTAGATCTGACCTCTTGCTAACAGTGACTCTGAAGCCACCGTTTCCAAAATATGAACGTCAAAATCAAGGGTTTTTAATTTTTCATCCAGATTTTCCTCTTTCATCATTTTATTAAGTATTTCCTCCATCAAATCTACATATCTGAGCGCGCTTTGGAGGTCTTCTTTGGCTTCTTTGTCTAACTCCTTTCCAGTATAAACTTTTTCTATATATTGAGATATGATTGAGTTCGTGATATTCTGAGAAAGAAATGCCGCCATACAGCTCCTTTCCACGGAGTCGGGATCATATTGCGGAATCAGTATGCCATGTGTTTTTGCAAGAAAATCATTGGCTGCCTGACGCATAATAAGGTCACTGGATTCAAAGTTCGCTCTGTACAACAAGAGCACAAGTTCCTGACTGATCAGCTCAATATTATTTTGTTTTTCATTTGCAAGTTCTTCAGCACGATCTTTTTCCGCTTTGGCTTGTCTTTCTGCTCTCAATGCATATCCCGAAGCTATGACAAGAGCAATAGAAGCGACTGCAAGCAGACAGGCTGCTGCTTTCCACAGGCGTCTTCCAAGGTTCTCACGGTGTACTGAGGCTTTAATGTAGTCTTTCACTTCGCTGGACAGCAGATCAGGGCAGTTTTCCAACAACCCCACAGCATCCGTTACCGGTTTGGTCCCTCGGATCAGATAGTCTTTATTTTTTCCGTTATTTTCCCATTGTTTATACGAATCATCTACAGACTTTCGAATTACAAGTGAACGGCGATTCTCTTCTATCCAATCGTTAAACCTTTTCCACTGCGTAAACAACGCCTCATGCGTTACCGATACGGTATCACCGTCAGTAGTAAAAAGTCGGGCCTCAACAAAAGCATCCACGATATTTTTTTTGCCGGCCGTATCGCAGAGCTTGTTTTTCAGGGCTTTAACGCGGATGGGTTTTGCCTGTTCATCATTGCCTATGGATACCAGTGCCTGAAAAATATGGGGCATCAAATTTTTGTTTTCCTGTTCTGCATAAATCGTTTCAGCGCGTTGGCCAATAGCGCCCCTGAGGCCACCCATTTCATTATAATTTTCGAAAGTCAGGAGCTTATCTTCTCCTGCTGCTTCACTCAGTTCATGCAGAACATATTCGAGGAGCGGTAAAGCGTGGGCATCTTGTTCGAGGTCCCTGATTATGTGCCGGCCCAGACGCACACCTTCTGCATTAATCTCGAATTTATAACCTGCCATGCGGGCGGGAATTGTTATTATGCTACCTATATCTTCCACATCCGGCGGCAGCAGATCAAACTGACCGTCCACTCCCTTAATGGAGGCAAGTTTTTTGTTTTCATGGAACAGGTGGTAAAAATCATTGCGCATCGCTCCAATAACGAAAAACTGTTCTGATCTGGCAAGCAAATGCAGAAAAGAGGCGAAAGAGGCGACTTCCTCATCGCTATACATAGAAAAAGCTTCTTCAAGCTGATCTATAACAACGAGAATACGTAAGGGCATTCCGTTTTTATCAGAGGATTTCTTTAAAATCCCCTTGATCTTCAGGTCAATGACCGATTTGAAATCACGTCCGGCGGCCTTTATAAGCTCTTCCATGGTGAAGTTTTCAAGTATTTGAGGAAGGCATTCTTCTGCGGCAAGGCTTTTGCAGAAGCATTCAGTAAACCGTCCCTTCACCTTTGAAGGCGTAAAAATCAGGGGCCGCCAGTCAGCCCGGATGCTTTCCGGCAAATCCTGCTGCAAGCGCGGTATGACCCCAGCCTGAACAAAAGATGACTTTCCAGAACCACTTGGCCCAAGCACCAGCAAAAACCTTGTGGGTGAACTGCTTACGGATGACATCCGTTCCGTAAAGCGGAACACCTCTTCTTCCCTGCCGAAAAAAATACTTGCGTGTTCGGATTTAAACGGTTTTAGGCCAAGATAAGGATTGCCCTCCCATGTCTCCTCTTCTATATTTTCCTCAATCAGATCCTTGATTTTTTCTTTCAGGTGCCGATAGAGAGCTTCTGAAAAACTGGTAGGGTCTTTGAAACTTAAATAAGCGCGTGTGCTCGCGCCGGAATCCTTGTCGCGAAATTTTTCTTCGATAAAAGACTCGAGCATCTTGCGCTGTTCTATCAAATCCCGTCTTTCTATGGGAGATTCCGTTTGATTAAGACGCAGATTGAAAGCCGCATCGTCTGTCCGTAGATACGCAAGTATTTCAGGGCGCTTGCTATCGGAGTACTCTCGTGCCCGCATCATGAGGTCAAACTCCCTCTCAGTTCCCGAGCGATATTTGCCCCCATCGCGCCGCAAAATTTCAGGACCGGGAGGACTTCCAAGACGAGACCATAAGATGAATACGGCAATATCTATGCCATCCTTGTCACTGATGACAGTATCAATGCCTTCCTGAAAGGAGTTTGCTGCTGAAAGAGGAAGGTCTTCCCAGAAAACCGGAGTGATAGAGCATTGATCGGAATATGTGCGTGCCAAACGGTTGATCACCTCACGTGTTTTTTGTCGCTCTTCGACGACATCTTTAGGTGATGAGATAAATATTCTGATATTTCTTTTAGCTTGAAATCGCTTCCACAACTCTGCCAGATCTTCCCCCGCCGGCTTGCGCTGCCGCTCATATTCTTCCATCTGCTTTGAGCCAATCAGCCTCCTCACTTTGCGCAAGACCAATTAAAGCTCCTATATCACCCCTTGGATGGCTTAGGATTCTCCGGACGAGTTCGTATCCGGAAATGTCCGAAGTAAAATCTCTACTAAAATCTTCCTTTCTCTCGTTCATTTTTTCACCTTTTTTTTCTCAAAGGGACGCAGAGACAATATAACAGTTTTTAGGACAGATTCCGTTTTTAGAAATCACATACGCTTCTACCCCGGTCAGGGCATGAACCTGCGGCGCTCTTGCCAGATTTCCTGGGTTGCTTCGCCCCAATTATGTGCCGTAAATCCCGTGTCCAGCAGGTCGCATTCGGCGCCGGCAAGATCAAAAGCGGTCACCAAACCCCAGTCCGGATAACCTGTTGCAGAAGGGATTTCAGGATTAAAACGTGTTTTATCATCAGATGACTCCGGCATCTGTTCAGGCGCTATTTGTATCCCCAGGCTTCCTGACCATTTCAGTGTCCATATCCGCTCGAAATGATATTCCGGGGGAAAAGTGTTGTAGGCCGCCCGACACAGTGAATCGAGATTGCCACCGCATTTGTCCAGCTGCACCATCCTGGCCTTGCACACCCTCCCCCAGGCGTGGGCGGGGCTTAGCTCAGGACTTGGAACGGATTCCAAACGCTGCAATGAGTCGTTAAAAAACTCGACATCTCCGTATTCTACAGCCATAAGGCACACCCCCGCCAGTGCATAAGCATCCGTCCGTTCAGCAGGTGTGTGAACAGCGAGCCGGTAGGCCACCTCGGCTGCGCAGCGACACTCCGGCCCCAGGCGTGAATATGCATGTGCCCGATAGCATAATATCCGCCCCCTGTAATAAGCTCCAACCGGAAGTAATGCAAGGTCCATGTCGAACGCTGCCAGTGCTTCTGCATTGTAAAATCCGCGCAACAACACTTCTCCGAGAGCGCCTGCAGCTGCAGAATGGTGTTCGCCCATCTCATAGTGGCGAGCTAGCGCAGAAGCCAGTATGCACCATTCAGAGGCAGATTTTAGAAATCCGGTATCGGTGGCGGCTTTTGCCATTCCTATTGCAGCCCAGGCGCGTATCCAGGGCCTCTCGCTTTCCAAAGCTTTCCTGAAATGTCCCGCAGCCTCTGCATATTCTGCACGGTAATAAGATTTCCACCCCCTTAACACCCCGGCCATGGAAGCGCTCACCTGATCGTAAGCATCCCCAATTTCCCTCTTCCAGCGGTATGAAATCAGAGCTTTCAACTCGGGCCAATGCCCTGCAAGCAGTTCAGAAGCGTCCTTAAACCGGCCGGCTTCCACCAGCCTCATTATAATAACTGAGTCCAGGATTTCATCCGAATCGCTCATTATTTTGTCATTCCCGCCAAAACCGTTTTAGAATAGGCCTGTTGTACCACCTGCAAAACAGACAGGTGATCCCACAGTTCCGGTGGCCGTGGATGGGACATGCACTCAACAGCCAGGCGTGCAAGACATCCACGCACCGCAGCATCCCAGGAACCGGGACATTTATACTCTATAGATCCGTTTCGTTTTACTACTTCCCGATCAGCCGTCAGCGTCTGCTTCTCATAGTCCAGAATAATCTCTTCGTGCTTTCTGCCGCCATCACGGTCAACGATCACCTTAACCCAAACCTTTCCGCAGCGCCCGGTTAGCTCCGCTCGAGTTTCAACCTCACCTTCCAAAGCGGGACGCCCGTCATGAAAAAGTTCACAGTGCACCACCTGAAATGGGCACTCCATGAGAAAATGGACGAGATCAACAGCGTGATAACCAATGTCCACAAGCGCTCCGCCTCCCGCTTTTTCAACCGAACCGCGCCAGCCTCCTGAATGGTCTTTGCGCCCCAGGCTCATCCTGACTACCATCGTACAGGGCGACTTGCCCATATTCCTGACAGCTTGCTTGAGATACAGATATCCGGGATGCCGACGGCGCTGTACACCGACGACAATAGGCGCCGGCCGGGTGGTCAGTTCCTGCTGCAGCGACAGAACATCTTTCAGCTTGCATGCGAGTGGTTTTTCATGAAGTATGCCCAGCCCGGCATTCAGACATATCCGCCGCGGTTCGTTATAAGAGTCATGAGGCAGGGCAAGTATGGCCGCATCTGGCTTGGAGCGTCGGATTAACGCTTGGGGATCTGTATCCGTCTCATAATCAGGCCAATGCTTCAATATATCTTTATCAGAGTCACAAATCCCGGCAACCTTCATCATATCGGGCAGTTCTTTGATGGCTTCCACCCATTCGCCGCCCCTGCCGTGCGGGTTTGCTCCTACAATCACGACTCCGAAAGGCCGGGGCACGAGCGGCAATATCCATTCTTCAGCCACTCCCCCATGTCTTGCTGAGGGGACCGCTCTGTCCAGCGACCATTGCCGTTTGAGCAGAAGGCGGCGCATCTTTTGCCACTTTTGATATGTCTTGATCCTCAAAGCACGGACACAACGCCTGCGGGCTTCTCTCTCGACCGCACCAAGCAGCAATCTTCCAGCACCTTTATTTCGTGCCTCAGGGATCACACCGAGCAGCCATATGTGCCACCCGGAGACAGGAGAACCGGTTTTGTCTTCTTCAGCAACACAGGCACCGGCAGCGACACCTCCTTCCCCGGTCACTATCCAGGCGGCGGCTGCTTGTGCAAGGCGTGAGACCGGTGGGGGGTCATCAAAGACCGCGGCCAAACACTCCTGAATGCGGGTATCATCCGTGCTGACTTTGTGTAATTTCATAATCTCTCAGAATATCGATATGTTCCCAAATTTTTCTGAAGCCCTTTATAAGTGAATCTGTAACCTGGGCATCACGTGGACCGGTGGGAGTAGGAAGGCTGAGACGGCCTTCACAGTATTCGTCGGCGCCGGGGAAATCAGCAGAACGGTTATCGTATTTGGTAAATGCTCCTATCATGAAACGGTCGGGGTCAAAAATGGGAAGTTTATAAAGCGGAGGCGAACTTGGCCGGTCGGCATCCACGCCCTCCGCCTGTAATGCTGCGGCAACCGTATCCGCTGAAATCCCCAGTTCTTCCCGAATAATTTTCGGTTTATAACCGTACCACGCCCCCATTGAAGTTACATAAGGCTTGATTACAGGCGGAGTCAGACCGGGGAGTTCGTCCAGTTCGCAGCTAATTTTTTTGAGCGAATCGCAGCGTTCTTCTAACCACGTATCGGCATAATGGACTATTTGATGATGTATAAGGAGCGCGGCTAGAGGATGACAGCGGAGTTTCAGTCCGTATCCGGTTCTGCCCAGGGGCTCGAGTTCTGTACCCTGCGTCAATTCAGAAGAACGACGCAGGTTATGACCGAGCGTAACAGTGCGGCTGTAAAAATCACTGTTATTGGTAAGCAATATTCCGCCTTCACCGCCGGAGATAAACTTCTTGCCCTGCAAGCTTGCACAGGCGATATCGCCAAACGAACCGACCGGATGATCTCTGAAGGCGGCAAAATGCGCATGACTGAAGTCTTCCACCCATACGACATTATGTTTGTCACAGATGTTGCGCAGCGCCCGCTGCTCGACAGGATGCCCCCACATGGCATTGCTTGCTATGGCCACGGTGCGGTCGGTTATGGCATTTTCGGCTGCGGTGACGGAGATATTGCCGGTATCAGGTTCGGTATCCACCAGCACTACATGCGCGCCGAGATGCAAGGCGGGGGTGGCCGTCGCATGGTAAGTAATGGTCGGGCATATAATTTCATCGCCGGGCTTAATATCCAGGGCAAAATACGCGCTGTAGAGTGCCATTGTTCCCGAAGAGCACAGCAAAGCATAACGGCGGTTTATACGGTCTTTAATGATGTCTTCACATTGTGCGACAATCCCTTCACGCCCCTGGATGGAAAGCGGGCTGTCGGAGTCGAAGTAAGATTTAATCAATTCGCCCTGTTCGGGAGTCCGAGGCGGCCAGGTCCATTTTACAGGTTGCGGATATAAAGGCTTTCCGCCAAGCAACGCCGGTTTGCAGTTCATAGCTTCTCTTACCTTAATTTAAGTCAAAAAGCATGGGCTATGGAGTTGCCCGCATTATCGCTGTCTTGGGGGAATGTTTACCTGACATTTTAAAAAACATATCGCACCCTTTTTTTCGAGAGTATTTTAGAGACCCTCCCGGATACGCAAGATAACCACCATGGCCTTCACTAATGGGCAGGCCCCCTTGTTTTTTCAGTCCACAGCATCGGCCAGTATATCACGTATCCCCAGGTTTGACAAGAAAAAAAGGGTGTCAGTTGACAATTGTCATTCCAGACGCCCGGGCCGTATTCCCGCATCGAACATAAGCCCGAGTCTCAATCCTTGTTTTAGTGGATCAGGTCTTCAGACTGCGTAAACTGGAAACCAAGATACAGGAGGGCGAGTGGTCTCAATCCTTGTTTTAGTGGATCAGGTCTTCAGACCCGAAACGCAAATCGCCGAGTATGTAAGCTGGGCGAAGTCTCAATCCTTGTTTTAGTGGATCAGGTCTTCAGACGGCATTAACCTGGACGAAGACGGAGAGCCAAAAGGTCTCAATCCTTGTTTTAGTGGATCAGGTCTTCAGACAGGGTTCGTGTCTGCTGCCGCCACCGAGCTTCCTTGTCTCAATCCTTGTTTTAGTGGATCAGGTCTTCAGACTTTGTTATCTGGTGTGCAAGGCAGTGCAAGACGGAGTCTCAATCCTTGTTTTAGTGGATCAGGTCTTCAGACCCGGTCGAGGTGGAGGAGGACGAGCCGAGGGCGCAGTCTCAATCCTTGTTTTAGTGGATCAGGTCTTCAGACTGGGTGATCAAGCGAGAGCTGGAATCTCTCTCCGGGTCTCAATCCTTGTTTTAGTGGATCAG
>PUNP01000083.1 GCA_003551785.1 Candidatus Brocadiaceae bacterium
AGATTAATGACTTCAAACCCGACTTTTTTCATGGCCTTTACGGTGCCTTCAGCAATATCGTCGACATAAGTAAAGTCCCTTCTCTGAGTTCCATCGCCAAAAATCTCAAGCGGTGTGCCTTCCTTAATCCATTTGATGAACCGGAAAACGCACATATCCGGCCTGCCGGCGGGGCCGTATACTGTAAAATATCTGACTATAGAGACGTCAAGATCATAAAGATAATGGTATGTGTAGGCCATCGCCTCGCCGGCCTTTTTCGAGGCGGCATAAGGGGAAATCGGCGTATTGACCGGCAAGTCTTCCTTAAAAGGCATCGGCTGCCCGGCATACAGGGAGGAAGTGGAGGCTAATACGTATTTTTCGATTCCAAACTCACGGCAGAGATCAAGCAGATTCAAACTCCCGTCGGCATTCGTTGTCATGTAAATAAAAGGATTCTCCATGCTGTATCTGACACCCGCCCGGGCGGCATCGTTGATTACAACTGCCGGTTTTTCAACTTCGAATGCCAGCCTGAGAGCCTCTAAATTTTCTATATCTATAGGGTAAAATTTAAAGTCAGCTTTTTTTTGCAGCCTCTCCAAACGCCAATATTTGAGCCGGGTATCGTAGTAATCGTTCATATTATCAATTCCTACGACTCTGTAATCTTTACTTAAAAGGTTCTCGCATACCTGACTGCCAATAAACCCGGCCGCTCCCGTAACCAATATCGTTTGCATACAAATAATCTCCTAATCTGTTATATACTGCTCACAAAGAAATATTCAGTGAAGCGCGTTTACGTTGCAGGTTTCACTGAGTACTTAAAAAGTTAACTAATAACTAACGGTTATTCAATGCCAATTCGCATATTCTAAGCATGTAAAACATATATTGCAAGTTATCAAGAACGGAAATGAAAAAAGAAAGGCGGTTTCTTTGTAAATTGGCAACACCAGAATTCCATTGATTTCAATTAAAAACTACAGCATCCTATTTCTTGTCGACCTTCTCATCCCTGCAATTAGATGGTATAGATGGACGGGTATAGTGAGTAACCTGTACTGTGAGCGCCACGGCGGCCAGTTCGGTCCGAAGACGGTATCGGCCCAGTTGTATTCCCGAAGAGTCTTTTGAATTTAATAACGAGATTTCGGTTGGTGAAAAACCGCCCGGAGGGCCGACTAAACACCATACCCTGTCACAGCGTTCCAACATTTCAGTATGGGCCGATAACTTCTCGCTGAATTCATGCATCGATGCGCCATTTTCATCAGCGTAAATGATTATATCAGACCCGACCGCCGAGTCCAACCACTCATCCAATTCCTCCGGAGAATTTAATGCCGTCAAAAAAGGATTCAGCGCCTGCTTAGAGGCCGCTATAATCTTTTTCCTGAATCGGTCATGACTTTTATCCCATTTCCTCTCCCACCACGGCCTTTGACAATATTCACAGACCAAAGGCGTAATAGAGTCAATACTCAAGGGCGGCAGGTTTTTCAGCATTTCTTCAAATGGCTTCTTCTCGGGAAGACCAACGCCAAGGTGTATTTCAGGAGAAGGCTTTTGTTTCTCTGTAATGTCTATTATTGATGCCTTTGCCTTATTACCGGCAAATTCTTCCAGACGGCACTGCATGACAGTACCACGGCCGTCTGTTACATAACATGTATCCATTTTCCCCAGGCGCAATACGGCTTGAGCATGTTTCGTTTCGTTTTCGTCAAGAATAATCAGGCCGTTGTCGATTATATCTGAATAAAAAAGGTGATGTATGTCGTGATCCATGGACAGAATTGATCTTGCTAATTAAAAAATGATTATTTGACTATACTGAGCCGTTAGCGTTCAAGTTGAAAAAGTTCGTTTACATAACACATAGTGGTCCAGATGCAAGTTGCAGTGAGAAGCCAGACCTTGTCAGGTCGGCGCCGATCGGCAACGTAGCAGATGATCCATCGCCGCCAGGCCCTGCGGAGGCATCCTGCCTGTCCAGAGCGCACGCAGGGATGCGTGCTATATTATGAAAGGCATCTTGTGTTACTATATTTCTCATTTTGCAGCTTTTCGGCCAATCCCCTAGCAACCTGGCCGAAAAGGCAATAAAAGGTTCGTAGTGATCCCTTTCAAGGACTCCGAAATCCGGAAATTGTAACGTAATCCCCTGGACGCTTGAAAGCGTCCACTACGAGCCGGGTTTTCGGCCAAGTTGCTAGTTATTTTATGCCAAAATGCTCAAAGAGTTCAAGACAATCTACCATAATTTGACTTCATGTTTTAATTTAGAATACAATTTAAATTATGGTTAAAGTAAAGATATGCGGGATAAAGACGGTTGAGGACGCGTTATGGGCCGCCCGCTGTGGCGCAGATGCGTTGGGACTGAATTTTGTCCGCGGAACACCGCGATGTATTGAACCGGATATTGCCCAAAAAATATGCCATGCACTGCCGCCTTTTGTTGCAAAAGTCGGTGTGTTTGTCAACCCCGATCCGGTGGAAATTCAAAGTATAACTGATTCATGTAGATTGGATTATGTTCAGCTGCACGGAGATGAAACGCCCGATTTTTGCAATGAAATAAATTATGTTGATGTAATTAAAGCTTTCAGGGTCTGCAAAACAGTAGACCTGTCAATTATGAAAGAATATACTAATATTTGTGCTTACCTTCTGGATGCGCGCGTAGAGGGGATGATGGGAGGGACAGGCAGGCGTATTAATCCCGAGCTGGCACGAAAAGCCGCTCAATACGGCCCCGTCATACTTGCCGGCGGCCTTAACCCGGAAAATGTTGCTGAAGCTGTCAATATTGCCGCCCCCTTTGCTGTCGATGCCGCCAGCGGGGTCGAAAATGCACCGGGTATGAAATCGAAAACTATGGTCAAACAGTTTATTAATAATGCTAAATTCTTGGAGTAATTATGATTTTCAGGAAAAAGGTGTATGCAAGGGCGGGATTGGTAGGTAATCCGTCCGACGGCTATAATGGGAAAACAATAGCTTTCACTTTCAGGAATTTTTTTGCTGAAGTAACGCTTTATGAAAGCCCTAAAATTGAGTTCAGACACGCACCTCAGGATGAAGCGATTTTTGACAATCTGGATGATTTGATCGAAAATGTTGAGCAGACTGGATACTACGGCGGTATCAGGCTGCTGAAAGCAAGCGTGAAAAAATTCTATGAGTTTTGTAAAGAAAACTCCTGTCAACTGCCTCCAAAGAATTTTACGATGCTCTACAGTTCAAACATCCCACGGCAGGTCGGTCTCGGTGGTTCCAGTGCCATCATTACGGCCGCTATGAAAGCACTCATGGACTTTTTCGAAATCAATATAGACGAACATATCCTTCCGAATATCGTGCTTTCCGCGGAAACGGAAGAGTTGGGGCTGACCGCCGGACTGCAGGACAGGGTGGTGCAGGCATATGACGGTTTAGTTTATATGGATTTTGATAAGGAATATATGAAAAAACATGGAGTAGGACGGTATGAAAGACTGGATGCTACCCACCTACCCAACATTTACGTCGCCTACCGCAAAGACCTGAGTCAAGAAAGCAGCACGGCTCATCTGCGTGTGCGTGAACTCTATGATATCGGCGATAGAAAGGTTATAGAAACGATGGAGAAAATAGCCACTCTGGCTGATGAGGCCAAAGAAGCCCTGCAGAATGGGCACGGACCGCTTTTGCCGGATATTTTGAACCGGAATTTCGACTTGAGAGCTGAAATTTATTCTATCAGCAAAAAGAACATGGATATGGTTCGCCAGGCACGTTCGACTGGTGCATCGTGTAAATTTTGCGGCTCCGGAGGTGCTGTTGTCGGCACTTATGAGGATGCGAAAATGCTCGAGGAACTCCATCAAAAATTGAGGCGTGGGAAATATGAGTTAATTACCCCCGATATCGTATCATAATGAAATCCCATAACTCCGCTGAAATTCCTACCGATAGCCCCCTTGCGTATGCGCGATGGTTATTGGTCTCATTGTATGCGCTGGGGCTCCTGATCCTGTCTGTTATATCGTTAAGTGATTTGTCGCTTGAAACGCTCCGCGATATCCCGGGCGGGCATATAACCCGTCATGTGATTGGTTATGCAGTACTGACCCTGTTGTTGAATTATACGATGCGTTCGGAGGTTGATCGCGGACTTTTTAGGCGGAGCATTCTGGCGTTTATGTTGGCTGTGCTTTATGGCGGTGCGTTGGAAGGGGCACAGATATTTTTGAGTTCCCGTAACGCATGCTGGATGGATGCAGGCTATAACGTGATAGGCGCGCTGGCAGGCTGCGCTATTTGGATAATAGCAAGGTGGGGGTTCGCCAACAAAAGCAAAAAATCCTGAATAACCTCGAGATTTTCCCGAACCATTTAGAGTTTCATCTTTTGCATTCGTTCTCAACAACTTGAATATCCTCCCGATTCAACCCATACAGCCGATAAACAATCTGATCGATAAGCCAATCGGTAGAAACGATATTATCGATGTCATATTCACCCGTTTCGGGATGGCGGCACGGGTACCAATCATCTGAACCGATACGCCTGAGCGTTGCGACCAGTTTTTCCATCTTACCGGTTGCCGCTTCCTTCACCTTATCCATCATCTCCGGATGTGCGCCCTTTGAGTTGGCCTCATGACGCAGGGCCGCCAGCCATTTCACGCGCTCGAATCCCAACCGCGGCAGGTCATCCAAACCATAATTGTGCCGTTCCGACTCGTAAAGCTCCGGGATAGTGGAGCCGAACGCTCCCTCCAATTCATTCGCGTAAGTCACGACACGGATCTGTTTCTCGGTCTCCTGACGTTTTTCCCGGGCCTTTTCGACCATGTTCAAAACACTTTTTGTCACCGAAAGGCTGGAGAGGCCGTCAGGGTTTATACCGACGTTTCTGAATTCGTTCAAAACGGCATTGTGAATGTCCTGTTTTTCAGCGTTCATTTTTTGCATCCGGCCCGCAAGGTGAACCAGCAGGTCGTGAACAACATCGCTGCGTTCCAGCGGCCGCCCGTCAGCATCGTATCCGCTGGGAGAATCGGGTTCCAGATAATCGGGAATGTCGTCAACATAGCCCATCTCAAGTGCTTCCACCATCGTTATGGAGTCAGTAAAAGCGACAAATTCGCCGTTTGCATTGCAGGGCAGGCATGATTCGACATATTCGAGAACATCCTTAAACGCCTTGTCTTCATATTGTCTTATGAGTTCCCTGGCCGCCTGCTCCCTATCCGCTTGGGGAGTGGTGAAAAGAATGCGGCGGATGGGTAAAGATGCTAAGTCATCAAGTAGAATTTGTGGAAATATATCATGCTCTTGAATAGCAAAAATTTTTCGGTAAATAAACCCCATGAGATGGCTATTCAAGAGAGAAAGCAGCCCTTTCAGGTTATGATCAATTTTGGCTTTTCGTTGCAAAATATACAGCAATGTATTACTAAAAGCTTTTTCATCATAGAAAGTCCCAATCAAACGTTTCCCTACTACTTTCCGGAATAAAAGCCGCTCGTTAGAAAAAAGCTTTTCATCGCGTGGCTCAGCCAGCCATGCCCCCCATTTTATCCAGTTGTCTTGATTCCAAAACAAGCAATACTGTCCAATGGATTCCCCTTTGAAGAATGGGAGAAAAGACACATCTTCTCTTTCTTTAGCCGTAAATGGACGCATTTTAACTATTTTTTCATCTTGAGGTGGCCGCCCTTTACCTTTTTGATAAGCCTTTAGGCCATAATTGATATTCAATAAATCGCTGAGTCTCAATGCATATTTGTGAACATTGCTAAGAATATCTGCATCTTGTGGCATTAAATATGGATTGATAATACGCCCATGGGTATTAAGGTAAAAGCTTTGTTCTCTATAATATCCTCTTTGATCATCAACCTGATCTATATATGCTTTTTTATGGTAAGGAGTTATCAATGTGCGGGTAGATCGACCGGAGGACTCAACGACTTTTTTCAAAACATATACACATGTATCAACTGTAGCTTCAAGAAAAACCGTAGAAGGTAAAGCCACGAGCTTCAGTAAAGAAGAATTATCTAATAAAAAAAAGCGTAATCGTTCTGTAAAATCTAAATACATCCAATTGTCTGGCACAATCAATCCGGAATAGCCAGAAAAAGCCAATAGTTCAAAACTACGTTGCATAAAAGCAACATAATGCTCTGGTCTATATTCAACATATTTATAATTATCATTCAAAAAATTCTGTGCCAAACTATCCCTAACTGCCCCATACGGTGGATTCCCGATAACGATATCAAAACCGTCATTGCGTATCCTGTCAATACCGCCGTTACGTTTTTCATAAAACACTTCGGGGAATTCGACATCCCAGTGAAAAAAACGCCTTTGCCCGGCTTCCTTATCGGCACGCATCAGCCTTTCTTTATCCGCCGACGAAAGCTTTTCTACGCTGTTTTCGTAATCTTCCGGGTTAAACCCGCGCCCCTCTTTGATGAAATATGACGCCTTCTCCACGCCGAAATGTTCGGCTGTAAGGCAGTCCAGCATCGCGCGGTAGCCGTCGAGGCTTTTTTCGGCCTGCCGGTAGGCTTTTCGGCTCCGTTCGACGTCTTCGAAACTCGCATCGCTCAACTCCGCCACCGTCCAGAGATGCCCGATAGCACGCTCAAAATCGGTTTCCACACGCCAGAGATTCTTTATTACCCCCGCCTCGCTGACCTTAACGGCCTCCGCCTCTTCAAGGTCGCCCAGTGACGCGCCGACCAGGCTGTTGCCGCATTTTATGTGATGGTCGAGGAACGACAGCGGCGCGCCGGCCGTGAAAGCGTGCAGCCAGAGGCTCAGCTTCGTCAGCTCGACCGCCAGAGGGTTCACATCCACACCGTACAGGCACCGCTTCAGCACCATCCGACGCAACATATTCTCGTCATCCAACTGCTCATCCTCCCCCTCTATAACAATGCCCTGTGATTTGAGCGAGGTCACTACCTTTTCCCGGTCCTGCTCTATCTGTGCGTATACCGGCGAGTCTCCGTAAAATTCCTGCATCCGGCGCAGCCGGTCCAGTATATAGTCCAGAGCACCGACAAGGAAATGCCCGCTGCCCAGCGCCGGGTCAAGAACGTTGAGTTCGAGCACCCGGACAGGCGGGTCATAATCATGAGCCGGCCCCGCCCCGTCCAGAACGTTAAGAAGAATTTCTTTCCGGTGCGAATCCGAAGAGGCCCCCTTAAACCATTTCCTGGTAATTTCGGGGCTTTCCGGCGGATTGAACTCCAGCACTTCGTCAAGCAGTTCATCCCACATCCTGCCCCCATCCGCCCCCGAACCGTCCGATGTCCTAATCTCTCGCGCCAGTTCACACTCGGCCTCGATTCGGTCTATTTGCGGCCCGACGGTATTTTCGACGATGTAGTTGACGATGTAGTCGGGGGTATAGTAGGAACCGGTTGCCTTACGCTCCGCTTTGTCATTGATCAGATAGAGATCGCCCGGGCTGATATTCGCGGCTGCGGGGTCATCGGTGGGCTTCCACACAGGCTTCCCCTTCTCCGCGGCTTTCATCAGGCAGGAATCGGCAATCTCGAGCTGAAACTCGAGCAGACCCTCATAAACCGATCCGAGGTGCCGCACACCCAGATCGCGGAAATCAATAAAATCCGGGCTGACGTAACCGTCCACAGCTTCGCGCGTGAGCTGCATCAGCGCTTCGGCCACATAATAATCCGACAGCGCGTTGTTTTCTAAAAACTCGGCGGCAGGTTGTATGTCCGGATCGCCCAGCCCGTCGGGCGAGAAAAGACCGCCGTTGTAGCGCGGGACATTGAGCTGCTCATCGCCCTGGTCGATCATTTGGAACAGGTTCTTTAGCTTAGACCAGTTATTGGTCCTTTTACTGCTGAAGCGAGTGCCGCCGCGTAATTTCTCATAAATTTCCTTTTTCAGATGGTTGAGGCTGTAAGAATTATAATTTAACGTATTATCGCCGACGGAGATCAATTCACGCGCCTCCGCGTAAAGCAGAAAAAACAGGCGGTAGAGAAGCAGTAACGTGGCGCTGTATATGAGGTCGAGCGTCTCCCGGTCTTCCGGCCCGACGGCCTTCCCTTTAGCGTTCAGGTGTTCGACAAAACCTTTGCCGATAATGGGCACGATGGAATCGAAAACGCGGTCCTTAAGGCTGTCTTCGACCCGGCTTGCATACTGCCGGCTGCTGAGCCTGAGTCGTTCGATGAAGCTTTTCCCGCCGCGATCGGGTTCGAAAGCCGCTTGACGGAAAAAAAGATAAAACCATTTGAACGACTCATCCGGTGCATCGGCGTTCAGAGCGGCGGGGAGGTTAACTTCATAGTAAAGCGTCTGACGAGATTCCGGGGGGTTATAAAAGTATAGTCTCCACAGACGCCCATTGGTAAGCATCCCCCACTTCAAGCCGGAGTTGCCGAGGTAACCGATGATCTGAGCCTCGGCCTGCGCGCCGGCTCCTTTCCCGCTTATAGGTTTATCCCAAGACTTTACTTCTAGAAAAGCGGTCACATGTTCGACATTGCCGTCTAAGGCATTAATCTCCTGTTCCGGTGAAGCGAAAAGGGCATAATCGGGTTTTTGAGTTCTTTTGTTATACGTCTGGAATAAATACTGTCGCTGGTAGTTCCAACCCAGAAGTCCCAGCACGACCTCGATAAGTTTTTGTTCCTGAGCTCCCTCACTTTGTTTATCCAAAAGCAACGACTGATCACTGAACAAATCAGCGAGTTTTTTTCTTATATCTGCACAATCCAGTTGCCATTCGTCCTCATGCTGCAAGCGGGTATTGAGGTAATGCTGGGAGAAAAGGCT